>NZ_CAXBMP010000005.1:0-241276 GCF_963976965.1 uncultured Alteromonas sp. | reverse complement strand
TTTGCGGGTTTTGAGGTTCTTCCTGCAGACTTTCGAAGATTATGAATCAATACTAGTAATTGAATTTTTTACTGAGTTATGATTTTCGTTTGGTTTTAGAGCGCATTGATTAAATTTACATATCTTCAATAACTATTCTTTATTTTTAAAAGCAACCGAAGAAGCCACCGTTAAACGACAAAAAAGTAACCTTATCTCCTATATGGTGGACTAAATACACCCACGCCTTTTATACTCTTCTACCCATTCCTTGAAGCGTTTTTCATCGCGCTCTGCGGTCTTTGCGCGTCTATGTAAGGTTTTCTTAGACAATGCTTTTGGTTCTTCTTTATCAAAAGTAACTCCAGATAATGCATCTGCAAACATCTCGGGTTTTACATGACTGTAATGCTGCTCGATCATTTCTGTACTGGTTCCACATTGACGCGTAATTACGTCTATGCTGGTTCCGTTGAGAAGCTGCCACGTAATGTAAGTGTGTCGGAGAGAGTACAGCGTTCGAGGTCCTCTGGGTGACTCTTTTAATCCGGAACTTTGAAGAGCTTTCTCAAATGCCTTACCTAATTGCCTTGTGGGCTCGCCACTTGCTAGCAAAAATAGCTTTTGATTGGGTGTGCGCAATGGAAAGCGTTCTCGTAGGTTCGTTAGGGCTCCTATCACATCACGTTTGCAAACTACTTTACGCGGTCCCGTATATTTTGTTGTTTTACCCTTAGAGACATTGATGAAAAATTGAGCTTTTGAACCTTGAGTTTTAATCTCGATATCTTTCCAAGTTAGGTGTTCCATCTCCGTGCCGGGCCTAATTCCGGTATTAACTGCTATTTCACAGTAATCGTATAGTAACTCACGAATTTGACGGGTCTTTTCACTATGAGCGTTTTGCTCACCTTCATATATTTCGTTGAGGATAACATCATACTCTTCTTCAGAAAAAGCCGCACGACGTGTGCCTGTTCCACCTTTCGAAGAAAGAACAGGTACTTGAGCGGCGATCATCCATTTTTGCTCAATAGCTTCTTTAAAAACGAGCTGAAGAGCAGCATTGTGAGTTAATAATGTAGAGGAGGCTGGAGACTTCTTCATTCGTCCCTTACGCCACTCATCAAACTTAGATATTTCTTCTTGGTCAATTGAGGTGATAAACGTACGCGAAAAGTAGGGGATGTGGTAGTTTTCTAACGCTCGAATATAGTCTTTATAGGTGCGTTTACCGCCCCCGTGTTCTAGTTGCTCTTCAAGCTTTTCGATGACGCGGTCAGCTACGTCTTTGAATCGCTTACTTTGGACTAGTGTGTTATTTTCGTGTCTAATTTGGTGGTCTAAGAAGATTCGATGTGCCATGGCGATAGCTTCGTCTTTATCTTTCTTCTTAGTTGATTTACAGAGCCATTTTTTGTGATTGGTTAGTATAAATCGCGCATACCAGCGCTCACTGTTATCTTGTTTAAAGATATACAGCTCGTCGTTTATGTCGTGTCTTTCAGTCTGTTTTGCCATAGCGCCAGTAAAACAGAAAAGAGCTCTCTTTGCAAAGAATTTGCAAAGAAATTAAAAGTTGCATATTTTCAATGCTTTAGAGTGGTGATTTGCATTGAAAATCCGCGTGTCCCTGGTTCGATCCCGGGTCGAGGCACCATTATTCAAGAAGCCCTGTACGAAAGTACGGGGCTTTTTTGATCTAGGTTGTTGTATCAAGTTAGCGGAACACGCTGGCGTGCCCCTGCGGTTGCAATCCTGGGTCGAGGTACCATTATTCAGGAAGCCCTTGCAGAAATGCGAAGGCTTTTTTGATCCAGGGCTTACGAAGTCAACGGCACACGCTAACGTACCCCTGCGGCTGCGCCGCGCGTTACAATCCCGGGTCGAGGCACCATTATTCAATCGTCTCCACTTTCGAGACAAAGCTGTCTCCTTATACATAACCAATCCCGCTATCGAAATTATTATTGCAATAACAATGCATACACATACTTTTGTGTAAAAGCCTTTCCTATTAGTTTCGTCACAAAAGTTTCATCAAAAAGTCTGTCTACTTTTTTCAGCTACTGACTCATTACATGTGTCAACCGTGCGCACCGGAACATCTCACTCTAAATTTGCACTACTAGGATCACACATGAAAAATCAATTTGCCAAAACCACACTCTCATTGGGTGTGTTGGCTGGATTAACGGGTGTTACGCCTGTAACAGCACAGCAGTCATCAGTTGCTGATGAAAACGTTGAAGTAATTGAAGTCACTTCTTTTCGTAGCTCACTAATTAGAGCGAAAGATTTGAAAAAAGATGCCATTATCTCCCGCGATACAATCTTGGCAGAAGATATCGCAGACTTTCCAGACCTTAATTTGGCCGACTCTCTGCAGCGAGTACCAGGGATTACCATTACCCGAGAAGGTGGCGAAGGCCGCCAAATTTCATTACGCGGCCTAGGTCCCGATTTTACACGTGTTCAAGTAAACGGTATGGAAGCAATGGGCACGTCTTCATCACCCATGGATGCCCGCGGCGGTGTAAGTCGCACTCGTGGTTTTGACTTTAATGTTTTCGCATCTGAGTTGTTCAATCGAATCGACATTAGCAAAACCTACTCAGCCGCTCAGGAAGAGGGCGGCATTGGCGGAACGGTCGGGCTATTTACCGCAAAACCATTCGATTATGACGGGTTCAAAAGTGCGTTGTCGGTACGAGGCGGCTACAACACGAATAGCGAAGAAACTAACCCTCGTATGGCTGGGCTTATTTCGAATGTTTGGAACAAATTTGGCGCATTGGTTTCCGTAGCTTACAGTGAACGTGAAACTGCCGAGTATGGAACCAATACTACACGCTGGCGCCGAGAAGGTGGAAAAACTGCTGCGGATCCAGCAAATACCGACCTGCAAGCTGAGTTAGATTCAGGTGAACTTTGGTTTCCTCGTGGTCATCGCTTTTCTCGCTGGAACAATACTCAAGATCGCTTAGGTGTCACTGCCGCTTTCCAATACAAACTGTCTGATTCTTTTTCACTAACGCTAGACATCATGCATGCAGAGTTAGAAAACAATACCGATGAACATCACTCTGCAGTGAAAGACAACAAGGTTGTATCTGATCTTACATGGGAAGAAAACGACGGGCAAAAAGAAGTCGTTTACGCCTTGTATGAGAATGCAACGTGGCGTAACGAGAACTCTCGTCGTTACAATGAGTCGGAATTTAACCAATATACGCTTAGTATGGACTGGACAATAAACCCTGAGTTCTATGCCAGTGCCGTTATTGGAACAAGTTCATCTGACTTTGATCAGCCTGAAGTTATAAAATCGAATATTCATGCCAAAGGCATCGTGGATATCGCTACAGACTTCAGGCAAGATCGCTTCTACGGTATTAGCACTTCGTCTGACTTCGATACTACGCAACTCGATGGCTACGAGATGAAAGATATCTACCTGCAGGAAAACTACATTACTAATGATTTTGACACAGCAAAAGTCGATTTCACCTACCTCGTGGGCGATACAGGAGAGCTCCAATTTGGAGTGAACTATAAAAAATTCGAGAATTCTGCTTACCAATTAACCCAAAGCAATGCGCAAAATATTGCACCTGAAAATACCGGCGTCACCACACTAAATGATGCTCTGGTTGAAGAGTATAGTGAACATCCCAACACCAGCTGGCTTCAAGGTGATTTAGACGCATTGCTAAATTTTTATGGGCTTAGTGGCTATAACATTGATGACAGTGAGCTTACACGAAATGACAAATCGCCAGTAACAGAAGAAACGTTGGCGATGTACGTGCAATACGGCTGGGAGTACGAGTTTGCAGGTAAGCCGCTGCTAGTAAGTGCTGGGTTACGATATTTTGAAACAGATATTACGGCGGCCGGTAAATCATCGGGTGCCGCCATAGAGACCACCCGTTCGTACTCAGATGTTTTGCCTACTATCAACCTCGTCTATGAGTTGCAAGAAAACGTGTTATGGCGTGCATCGGTGAGCAAAAATATAACCCGTCCGTCCTTGGGGGCGCTAAGCTATAACGCGTCAGTCTCGCAAACATCGGGGGATGCGATTACCAGCGTGACGATGGGAAATCCAATGTTGGAACCCTTTGAATCGAACAATTTGGATACCGCGTTTGAGTGGTATTTCGATGACGTTGGTTATGCCGCAGCTGCCATTTTCTATAAAGAGATTGATAATTTCATTGTCGATACTACCAGTGAAGTAGTGTATTCATCATTGGGCTTACCGGCAGAATTGCTACCTGTAGATAAAACCGTCGACAGTATTTTTTATTTACAGCGTCCAGAGAATATGGACGCATCGAAAATTAAAGGGGTGGAGTTAACTTTCTCTCGCGATTTAGATTTCCTTCCTGCACCATTTAATCATTTAGGGGTTATTGCAAACTATACCTATGCAGATGGTGATGCTCTGTATCGCAATATCTATGGCGAAGAAGGTAATGACCAAGAAAAAGCGTTCACGGGATTATCGAAAAATAGTTATAACTTTACGCTGTACTACGAGCAGGAAGGCTGGGGCGCTAGAGTGTCAGCGGCATACCGAAGTGCATACCTTACTGGCGCGTCTTCCAGTGGCGATCAGGATGAATCAGGTTATCACGGTACAACATTCATCGATTTCTCTTCATTCTACCAACTAACCGACACTATTAAACTGAGCTTTGAAGGCATTAACCTCACCGATGAGCGTCAGGAGTTATATAGCGATTCTCACGATCGTGCATACAATACCACGACCAGTGGGCGTACTTATATGCTTGGTGCAACCATGCAATTTTAAAATGAGTAGCATACCAGGCTTGCCTGGTATGCTTTTTCCATTGGACATTTAAACAGTAATGAAAAAAGTTTTAATGATAACGTTTACGAGCGGATTACTTGTCTTGTCAGCGTGTGTATCGGTAAACCAGCAACACAATGAAAGCCGTGCTTTTGTGCCTGAAGATGGTAAAACCTGGCTAGCCGGTGACCACCATATTCACGGTAAATATAGCGCACGATGGAACTGGAAGACTCAACCCCCTTCGCCGCTCTTATTTGGTGACGCCCATTATTTCACTGCATTGAACGCCAAAATGGCAGCATTTCATCAATTAGATTGGATGGTAACAACCGACCATGGTGGTCCAAATCACAGTGCAGTAAACCGAAATTCAGCGTACCCGGAACTGGTTGCCTCCAGAGCCGCCATTCCAGAAATTATGCAGTTTTATGGTATGGAGTTCGACACCCCAGGCGCGCGACACAGTACGCTGATTATTCCAAAAAGTGAGAAAGAAGCCGACCAACTTTTTGATTTGGAAAGTCAGTACAACCGCAGAGAAATTTACCCTGACGAATCTCCCAGAGACACGCAGGCTTCTATGCTTACCGCGTTAGAAGCTATGCAGAAGATGTCACCACAACCGCTATTGTCAGTGAATCACCCCGCGCGAAAGGCTACTGACTTGAATGTGTACCAAAAGGTTACACCGCAAAAAATGCGGGAGTGGCAGGATATTGCGCCAGACGTGGTCACCGGTATGACCGCGATTCCCGGGCATCAAGCTGCATCAATAAACCCAGACGGCACGAATAATCCGAGAGCGCCTCGCGCAGAGTATTTTGGCTATCCAACCCATGGCGGCACTGACCAAATGTCGGCCATTGTTGGAGGAGTTTGGGATAAATTACTGGCTGAGGGCAGAAAATGGACGGTCACCGCTGTTTCTGATAGCCATGCACATTATACCGAAGGACGTACAGATTTTTGGCCAGGAGAATACGCCAAAACGTATGTACGAGCGGCACGAGCCTACGACAGCGTACTAGATGGTCTGCGCGAAGGAAATGTATTTATTGTTACTGGCGATTTGATTGACGAGCTGTACGTGAGTGTTGAACACGGAGCCAAGCGCGTTAACATCGGTGGTACGTTAGCTTTAGACGTCAATAATAAGGCACCTATAACCGTTACTGTCGCGTTTCACGACCCGCAAGGTACTAACTTCAATCGTCAATATCCGGCGGTTGAGCGATTAGATATAATCTATGGAGATGTAATTGGTAAATATCCCCAAACAGAAAAAGCGCCTGTGAAGGTGATCCATCGTTTTTTTCAGCAAGATTGGGAAAGACAGGGAGCGTATAATGTTGTGCAATTTTCTTTGCCCGCACCTGACAGAGATGCATACATACGAGTACGCGGGACCAACTTAAAAGAAGAATTGGAGCCAGAGGTTGATCCCAAAGGCGAAAATCCGTGGGATGATCTCTGGTTTTACAGCAATCCCGTATATCTACACCACCCCAATCATCACACTTCTCGTTACTGCAATGAATTTGTCACAGGCGAGTGCGATGATAAGTGACCATCATATTAATACAGCAGTATCGTCGTTAGACATGCCAGAAGAAACCCCCAGCTCTTCACTTCAAACGCTGATAAATTCAAAAGTCCTCAAGCAATACTTGCATAGGCATTCCGTTAACAGTGAAGAGGCGGCAGATCTTTATCAAGAGGCAATCGTTCGCGTTTTAGAGCAATCTAAAGCAACCGTTATTGATAACCCTCTCGCATACGCGTTTCGCGTAGCGAGAAATCTGCTTTCGAAACGCCAGCTTCTAGACACTGACAATGTTGATGAACAACGTTGCTACCGACAAAATCCAGAGCTGCACCTTGAAACACAACAACGAATCGAGCTCATTGCGCAAGTGATTAATGCGATGCCAGTCCAACGCCGGCGTGTTTTTGAAATGCGTCGTATTGAAGGCCAAAGCCGTCAAGCCATAGCGTCTAGCTTGAATATTTCGGCAGAAGCAGTAACAAAGCATATTTCGCGTGCAATGGCAGATATTCAACTGCATCTGGATAAAAGCAGGTAGATAATGACAAGCCAACAAGAAAAGACATACTTAGAGGCAGGTGAGTGGATTGACCGGCTCGCAGACGGAGATTTAGATGCGTTAAATAAACGCCGTTTTATTCGTTGGTTAGATGAAAGTGAGCGACATCAAGAAGTGTTAGAAAGGATGATAGCAACTTGGGAAGACCCAGCAGTTCATGCTGCTTATTTAAACGCCCAAAAGTCGTCGAAAATCGCAAACCGAAGGCGTTCACTTGTGACATGGGGAAGTGCCATTGCTGCGTCATTACTTGTGATTGCGCTAGTATTTTCACGCTATCACGTCATAACCCCCTCAACCTCATCCCAATTAATTACTTCCGCGCACGAGGCACTAAGTGATGGTAGTGAGGTGCAACTACAACCCAAAAGTGAGCTAATCGTTCTATTTTCTGACGATACCCGCGCTTTGAACTTGAAAAAGGGGCAGGTGTATTTTGATGTGGCGAAAGACCGGGCTCGCCCGTTTGTAGTAAAGGCCGGGCTGTCTTCAGTGACGGCTGTTGGCACGGCGTTCAACATCGATAGGCAAGGGCAGCGTGTTGACGTGGTAGTACACGAGGGCATTGTAGAAGTTCGAGGTAAGGTCGATAGCGCGGCTGTATTGCTCAAGGCAGGCGAGAAAATAACAATTAATAGGGGAGTTGCAGAACCGGTGCAGCGTGTTAATTTGTCACAAGTGGTAGATTGGCGCACAGGCTGGATAGAAGTAGATGATGAATCTCTAACTTATTTGTTGGAACGATTGAACCGTTATTCAGATAAGCCTATTTTGATTATAGATAGCACTATTGGGAAACACCGGGTGGCTGGTCGCTTTAAACTAGAAGATACTACGCAAACGTTAGCGGTACTTAGTTCTCTCTATCAACTGGAGGTTGCTGATACTCGTTCAGGTTTCGAAATACGTCGACAAGTAAACTAAATTGGCATGATAAACCGAAGAAGCAAAAAGTCAGTGGTCATTGCGGGTCACGTTTTTTGGTTAATATCGGTCGGTTTATCGCCTGCTTGTTTTGCTGCTCAAGAAGGGTTAGCAGACAAAACGATCAATACTATTCCCTTATCACAGCTTGTCACTGAATTTAGTCGTGACGCCGGCGAAACCATTGCATTTGACCCCACCTTGCTTAAGGGGTTAACCATAACGCCTGCACAATGGCGCACGACTAACGCCAGTGATTTATCTTCACTACTGCAATCTTTTTCACTTTGTTTAGCGCCTGTTCAAAATGGCTGGGTTATTCATCGGTGCGACACACAACAAAACGAAAACACTAGCAAAACAACCCAAACAGAAAGCAATGCTATTACTCGTACTCACCCAACTGTTGAAATAGAAGTCACAGGATTTCGCCAATCTCTTATTCGTGCCAGAGAGATAAAGCGCCTTGCCATGGTCACTCAAGAATCGATTTTGTCAGAAGACATTACTGATTTCCCCGATTTGAATTTGGCTGATTCATTACAACGTATACCGGGCATTACTATCACCCGTGAAGGAGGCGAAGGGCGACAGATTTCACTTCGGGGACTAGGTCCTGACTTTACCCGCGTAAAGGTAAATGGTATGGAAGCGATGGCAATGACATCATCGGCGATGGACGCCAGAGGAAGTGTGAGTCGTACCCGAGCCTTCGATTTCACACTATTTGCATCAGAGATTTTTAATCGTATTGATGTAAGTAAATCGTATTCGGTGGAACAAGATGAAGGCGGTATTGGTGGCACAGTTATGTTGTATACGCCAAAACCCTTCGATTTTGTGGATGACATAAATACCTTTACCGTGAAACAAAGTTACAACGAAAACAGTAAACAGCTCGACCCAAGTATTATTGGGTTGGTCAGCCGACGAAATGATAAACTCGGAGGTCTTGTTTCCGCTGTATACAGTCAGCGACACACTACTGAGTTTGGTACTAATACTACGCGGTGGCGACAGGAGAAAAAGCGTTACAGCGGAGAAGAAGATAGTGTGTTGCAGCACGAATTAGCACAAGGCGTATTCTGGTTTCCCAGAGGCCATCGATATTCTCTTTGGAATAATAATCAACGTCGATTAGGGGTAACAGCCTCACTGCAATACGCGCCAAACGATAAGTGGCAAGTTGCATTTAGCAGCATTGCCAGCCGTTTACATAATAGTCTTGATGAGCATCATATTGCAGTGAAAGACAATGACAATGTTACGCTACTAGCATGGGAACAAAATAAAAATGACAAAGAAATATTGTTTGCGAAATATACCGATGCAACATGGCGTATCGAAACTCGGGAAGATGAAAATACGTCAACGTTTTATCAATTGAGTATGGAAAGTCAGTGGCAGCCCACTTCTGCACTAAGCCTTAACGTTAGCCTTGGCAGCAGTGCCAGTGATTACTCGCAGCCTAAAGTAAATAAAGTCAACATTCGTAAAACTGGGGTGGATATTGTTACGGACTTTCGTGAAGACCGTTTTTACGGCGAGAGCTATTCTACTAATATGGATACGGCATCTCTAACCGGACTAACCGTGAAAGATCTTTACTTTCAGGAAAATGAAATACGTACTTCGTACAACAATGTGAAGGCATCACTTCGCTATTTATTTAGTAACGGTGATGCCGTGTCGGCGGGTGCACATTATAAATCCTTTGAAAACACAGGGATGGATCGCGCTAGAAGTGTGTACCCAGCTCTTGATGATAATACTCTGTCTAAAGCGCACTTATCTCTGTTCAGTCAGCACCCAGATAAAACATGGATGCAGGGCAACCTTAATGCTATTCAAACGCATTTTGACTTGGGTAACGTACAACTTACCGCCGAAGATACAGTAGATAGTTCCAACTTTAAGGTTAAAGAAAACACTCTCGCGCTCTACGCGATGTACGATAGCGTAGGACATTGGCTGGGTAAGCCTCTTTATACGCAAGGGGGAATTCGGTATTTCAATACGCAGTTTACGTCTTCAGGTATTCAAAAGGGATTGCCGTCAGCCGTCACCAAAACTTATGACGATGTGCTTTTTAGCGTTAATACAGTACTTGAACTCAACGACAATTGGTTATGGCGTGCCAGCGTAGATGAGAATATCACGCGCCCGTCTATTCAAGATTTGGCTATTACCGCCGAGGTGTCGCAAGCATCCCGGAATGAGGGCGACATTGGGCAAGTATTTTTAGGAAATCCTTATTTAAAGCCCCTAAAGTCATTGAATGTAGAAACCGGTGTTGAGTGGTATTTCGAAGACGGCGGTATTATGGCTCTCTCTAGCTTCTTCAAGCAGATAAATAATTTCGTAGTGGAAGATGTTGAAGCTATACCGTATCGCGAACTGGGACTCCCCGCTAGCTTGCTACAAGATGGGGATAGTGTCGATGATGTTTTTTATGTCAGTACACCCGAGAATACCGATACAACCACATTTAAAGGTTTTGAAATTACTTATTCCCGTGATTTAGCATTTCTTCCTTCCCCTTTTGATCTTCTTGGGGTTAATACCAACTTTACTTACGCCGAGGGACAAACCCTTTACCGAGATGTACAAGGAACGGGAGAAAATCAGGTTAAAACGTTCGCGGGGCTGTCTAGACGTAGTTATAATTTTACGGTGTATTACGAGCAATCGCATTGGTCGGCCCGCGTGTCAGCTGTCTATCGCAGTCCTTATATATTATCAGTCCAGCCGGGAAACACAGACCAAGACGAATCAGGCTATCATGCAACAACTTACATTGATGCATCGGCGAGCATGCAACTTAGTCAATCATTAAGAGTGACGATAGAAGGTCTAAATTTAACTGATGTTAGAGAGGAGCTATACAGCGATTCAAACGACCGAGCTTATAATACTACATTGAGTGGGCGTACTTTTTTAATAGGGTTTTCATTAGAGATTTAACCACGAAATAAAGTAAGTAAAGATACATAAATATTAATTAAAGTGCAGAGTTCTGCATTTGGAAGCCGGTACACGTTGCAGTGGTTCAAAACGCCCAGCATCAAAGTTGCGAATAGATTTTTGGTTTACTTTGCCATGCTGATCGTAGGTCATGAAACGCTAGCTTATGCAAAGAATTTGCAAAGAAAATAAAAAACTAATTAAAACAATTAATTAAACTCTTGGATTGCATTGAAAATCCGCGTGTCCCTGCGGTTGCACCGCGCGTTACAATCCCGGGTCGAGGCACCATTATTCAACAAAGCCCTGCATGAAAATGCGGGGCTTTTTTGATCTAAGTTGTTGTATCAAGTTCTGATTTAGCATCAAGCACTAACTGATTAACCTCTTTAATTCTATCACTGGGTGACATAGAAGTAGTCGTGTTCTGGTCTGGTGATGAGCCCAATGACGAAGTCGATTTTAAAGCACTAGCACTTTGCTGAAATTTATTGCTGCCAGTCTGGCGAATGGAAGAAAAGAAGCTGTCGTATACCTTATCAAGCTGCCTATTGTAATCAGTCCAACCTTCCATCCCTACACGGAATTCTAGATTTGATTGCGCATACTCGTACAACGCATTTATATTTTTACTATTCCACTGCTGTTCAGGTGGCAAAGCCGCATCGGGATCAACACCGTTTATCCCAAACCCGTATACCATAGAAAACATAGTCAGTTCTAAACGTGCTTTCTCTCCCCAATCCATTCCTTCTGTTGCTTTTTCCCATGCGGCTTTTACATGAGCGGGGGCATTTACGGGGGGGAAGTGAATAGTTCTACCTATACCAATTTCAACAATGCCATCATTGTTTAAGTCGACTAAGTCAGAGCCATCTGGCTGGCTTAATAGATTTTGGGCACCTTCTTGACTAAGAGAGTCCACATCAATATTTGCTGCAAGGCTATTGGCTTTTTTGACTAATTGCAGTTCGTCGGATGACAGTGATTTCAAAAATTCTTTCGACGTAGTCGTTTGCTCATTCGCTTGGCGAAGAATGTCGCCGAAGCCGGATATTTCGTCTTCGGTTAAGGAGCGAACCTGAAGTTGGTTTAATGAGGATTGACTGAATCCTGTATTGGATTGGGTAATACTATCAAGCATAAGTCTCTCCGTTCTAAATGAGTACTTCCAAGAAAGCTACAATGGGGAACCTGCCTTGCGAGGCTAAGTAACGAGTTATCAAACTATAAAGCGGCAACAAACCACCTATTTTCCCTAAGGGGCGGAATAATCTCACCTATTTTTCAACTGGCGATAGCCTACTTTCAGTAATTGGTAGCAACAGTCTGATAAGTGTTCAATAAGTGTGCCGCAACTTAATTTAAAGTTAGGGAAAACTGTTGTTACTAAAATTCAATAGTGACTGCTAATCAAAAATTGTAATCGTTAATACGCTTATGGCAGGTTGAGCCATGAACGCTGTATAATATGAGGAATCAGTGAGGCTGTTTGTGAAGGATTGGGAATGAACCGTCGTAAAAAAATCATCAAGAAACTTCAGAAAAAAGATAAAAAGGCGAACGCTAAAATTCATAAGAGTAATAAGCCGGCTTATGTTTCTAAAGCCGAGCGAGAAAAGCTAGCTGAGCAAGCGAATAGCGAAGATCAAAATACTCAGCCTGAAGACGAACAAATGTAACCTTCCAAACTCCCTCTCAATTCAAAATGTAACAATTGTTGAAACACAACCTTTTCAGTGTGAAGCAAACGAGCGCCTTTTGTATTTTGAATAATTAAATATTTAAACGGTTCTTTCCTTGAAAAAAACAAGTGTTCATTAGTGCGGTTTACACACTATCCAGCACGTTTTCCTATGCCCAAGCGCAAGTGGCTGACGATACTACTTCTGCCGAAACAGCCTCTGTTGAAGAAATATCGGTAATAGGTGCTGCAACAACCATAAGCATTGCTGCTGAAGACATTGGGCAATACCAAGTTAATGATCTCGCAGATATATTTCGCTACTCGCCTTCAATTAGTGTTGGTGGTTCAGTTCGCTTCAAAACCAAAGATGCTAATGACCTTTTAGCTAAAGATGGACGTTTTGGTGGTCGAGTAGAAGCGAGCTACTTTTCTAATGACGGTCCACGTTATAGCGGTAGCCTTTACGGCAAGCTAAGTGATACTTTGGGCATTCTTAATTTCCTTGAATCAAAATAGCGCAGCAGAAACTGCGCTATAGTGACCAAGCTTCTTCAACATATAAAATACTATTTATAGAATACGCTTACCTGCTACAGATTCTTCTACCATGCAAAACGCGTTCAGCTTATTACCATCTAGGTCTCGGAAATAACCTGCATAGAAGCCTGAATCTGCCTCTTGAGGGCGAAAACCGGGTGCGCCTTCGTCTGTACCTCCTAATTCAATGGCTTTGTTATAGAAGGCCTTAACCTGTTCTGGGGTTTCTAATGCGATGGCAACCATAGTGCCATTTCCCACCGTGGCCGGTTCTTTGTTAAAGGGTAGTGAGACTGCAAGCGAAGTGTCGTTTTGTGAACGTGACCACGCAATAAAGTAATTGGGTTCTTCCATAAACCGTGTAGCGCCTATTGTGGCTAGTAAGGCGTCGTAGTACGCACCTGATTTTATTAAGTCGGCTGTTCCAATTGTTACGTATCCAATCATGTCTTTCTCCTAAGTGATTAAGTGTCGCAACTACATAGTAGCCATTGACTACTGACAGTTAATGTCAGTAGTGTTTATCTAAAATAACGCCACTCACTGATTAGGTTTACATAGCGTCTTATGCGTAAAGCCGACAGATTAAACGACATCGTTCATCATTTAAGAAGAATGCATCAGGCTGTAACTGCACAAACCTTAGCAGACACGTTTGAAGTCAGTCTTCGTACTGTTTACAGAGATATTCAAGACTTGATTGACTCAGGTATTCCTATTTTTGGTGAGGCCGGAGTGGGGTATGTAATTGATAAAAAGTACCACCTTCCCCCCATTATGTTTGACGCTGACGAACTAGAAGCAATTGCTTTGGGGATAGGCATGGTGAGTAACTGGACAGATGAAAAGTTTGCTCAAAAAGCACAAAGCGCGTATCGAAAAATACAGGCTACACTACCCGCGGCTTTAATTAATGAACTTCATCAAATTAGTACTTTTTCAGCGCCAAGCCGTTACAAGATACCTTGGCAGGTGAATTTTACTGACGTCAGGGAGTGCATAAGGCGTAAGCAATTTGTGCAATTTCACTATCTGGACCTTAATGACAAAAAGACTGTTCGCGTAATACGCCCTTTAGCACTTATTTCATTTAGCCCAATTTGGCTGTTGGCTGGTTGGTGTGAGCTTCGCGGCGCATTTAGGAGTTTTCGGCTCGACCGAATATCTGAATTTTCTGTACTCGATCGCAGGTATAAAAACGAGAAAGATAAAAGCTTAGCGGCTTACCTAAAAAAGGTACAAAAAGATAAGAATCTCTAGTGCATGTGGCTGAATGTAACAATTGTAAAAACACTACCTTTTCAATGCAAAGTAAATGAGAATGTTTCTTATTAAGAATAACTAAACATTTAATTGGAGCTTTCTTTGAAAAAACGAGTGTTCATTGGTGCGGTTTGCACACTATCTAGCGCGTTTTCCTATGCCCAAGTACAAGCAGTTGATGAAACTAAGCCTGTCGAAACGGCCGCTGTTGAAAAAATATCGGTAGTAGGCGCTGCAACAAACCTAAGTATTACTGCTGAAGAAATCGAGCAATACCAAGCTAATGATCTCGCTGATATATTTCGCTACTCGCCTTCAATTAGTGTTGGTGGTTCAGTTGGCGTGGCACAAAAAATATATATTCGCGGCCTAGAAGATGCTTATTTAAATGTCACCGTAGATGGTGCACAGCAAACCTCCACACTTTTCCATCACATTGGCCGTGTCACTATCGACCCAGATTTGTTACAACAAATTGATGTGCAGGCTGGCGCTGGTGAAGCAACCAGTGGTCCAGGCGCTATTGGTGGTTCAATTCGCTTTAAAACCAAAGATGCGGATGACCTGTTAGCTGAAGGCGAGCAATTTGGTGGCCGTGTTAAAGCAAGCTACTTTTCGAACGATGGTACCCGCTATAGTGGCAGCCTTTACGGCAAGCTAAGCGATACATGGGGCGTGCTAGGTTATTACAGCACTGTCGATCGCAACAATATGGAAGATGGCGACGGTAACGAAATTTACGGTACAGCGGCCGATCAGGACATGTTGTTCCTTAAAGCCAGTGGCGATATTGCTGAAAATCACTATTTGTCGCTAAGTGTTGAGCAACGTGACGAAGAAGGTGAGTTTTCAGCACGCCCGAACTGGGTAGTATTAGAAGGTGCAGCGCTTTACCCAAGTGAAGCCGAGCGTGATACCTATGTAGCAAACTATCGTTTCGCACATAGCGATATGGTTTACCTAGAAGCCACCGCTTATCAAACCGATTCTTCATTCCAAGGTGGCCGTTTTAATTGGTTAGCCGAGATAGACACTTACGGTTTTGATATTCGCAATACCAGCGAAACGGCAAACCACAAATTTGTTTACGGGGTAGATTACCGTAGTGATGAAGTGGAAAGTGGACCAGCTGCAGGAGCGGTAGAGAACGCGGAAGAAAGCAGCGTTATGGGCATCTACGCTCAAGGTTATAGCAACATTACCCCTGAACTATTGCTTAGCTATGGTGTGCGCTACGACGACTATGATTTCCAGCAACGCATTTTGCTTGAAGAGTATTACGGTACACCGGTTACCGACAGCGAAGCTTCACTAGATGACTCTGAACTAAGCTTTAATATTGGTGTTGCATATCAGCTTACCGAAGCATGGACCTTAGGTTTGGGTTATGCCGAAGCGGCAAGGGGAAAAGAAATTGGCGATGGTTTTACTATCGACGGTTATCTTTACGATGGCTCAGACATTCCTGTAGTGGCTGATGATCTTGTACCCGAAACAGTACAAAACATTGAAGTGTCTATTGAATACAGTGCGAATAACTTAAATGCGAAATTAAGCGTTTTTAACTCAACCCTAGATGATGTGATTTTTGAAGGCTTTGAAGGAAACTCTGTTTTTAATAATATCGGTAGCGTAGAAAGCAGCGGTATTGAATTCGACCTTGCTTATCGCGTCGATTCATTCGACTTCTTCTTTGGCTTCTCGACCGCCGATACTGAATTAGACCCAAGAGACGGCCTATACAGCGTTGACTATTCATCTATTGATTTAAACGGTTATGAATTTGTGGGCTTAGGTAATAGCCGCGGCGATACCATAGTGGTTGGCGTAGATTACGCCGTTAACGCCGATATAAGTGTGGGGACTAGTATTAGACAGGTTAGGTCTATTGATATTGATACCTTGCACCAAGCGGTTGATTTGGGTTGGACAGACAGCTTGTATAGCTTAAACAAACCAAGCTACACCCTTGTTGACTTGTATGGTGAGTGGCAGGCCACAAGCAATATTCTTGTTAACCTAGCGGTATCTAACTTGTTTGATGAGTACTACATCGACCATTCAAGCGTGGGTGACTATAGCGAAGTATTTGGCACTGTTATTGGCCCCCATGAAGCAGGTAGAGATATCAGGCTATCAGTAACCTACGACTTTTAGCACTAGGTCGTTAACCCGATGGTGTCTAAAACTATAAAGAAGTGGGTCTTTTGGACCCACCTTATTGCCGGCTTAATAGCCGGCATATTTGTTTTGTGTATGTCTTTTACAGGCGTATTACTAACCTATGAACGGCAAATTGTAGAGTTCAGTGAAAGGCTGCATGATGTAGAGCCTGCTAAGTTGTCTACAGATGTAAGTGAAACGGCTGTGCAACACGAAGGCGAGGGCATAGGCGAGAACACTGATACACAAGCACATAGCGCCGCTAGGGCGCGCATTAGCACCGATGAAGTGGTTACAATTTTACAGGCATTGAAGCCTAACGAACCACATATCTATGTTCGTTGGGTAAACCGCGAAGGCGCAGCTATCCCTGCTTGGGCGGGGCGACACAGCTTTTTGCTACACCCTTATACTGGCGAAATTCTACGAGAAGGCGAGGGCATGGTGGGGGAGTTTTTCCATGTGGTCACCGACTTTCATCGTTATTTATCTCTTGCGGGCGACTATCGCGTGGTGGGTAAAAACATCACAGCGTATGCCAACTTAGTATTCCTCTTTCTAATCGTAAGTGGCCTGTATTTATGGTTGCCTAAGCGTTTAAATTTAAGAGCTTTTAAACAGCAGGTTCTATTACCCAAAACTTACCAGAATTCCCATCATCGAAATCGTCAGTGGCATGTCGTCTTCGGTATCTGGTGTTTAATACCGCTATTTGTTATTACCTTAACCGCCACTATTTTTCATTTCGATTGGGCCAATAAAGCCATATATGGCGCCTTTGGTGAAAGTGTACCGACGCGGGAGCAGCATGAGGAAATTACCAGTTTAGCGGCTGACGTGGTGCCCTATGAAACGCTGTTTAATGCAGCCCAGCAACACGCCAACGCGAATGGCTACGCAGATTGGTATTCAATGTGGATGGAAATAGGTGAAGATATTCATGAAGCACGTTTTTTCATTGATAAAAGCATAGGGCATAGGCAAGAGCTTGCGTATTCGCTTTTTTTCGATACCCAGACGGGAGAAGTAACCAAGGTGCTAAGAAAGCAAGATTGGTCTGCTGGTGGTCAAGCGTGGGGCACGGCTCGCTTTCTACATACCGGTGAATACTTTGGGGTTGTGGGCCAAACCGTGGCAGGGGTGGTGTCCTTGCTTGCTTGTGTGCTGGTGTATACCGGCATTGTATTGGCGTGGCGCAGATTAGTCAGCGAGCCTAAACGGTTGCGTGAAAATGCAGGGGCAAATTCTTAAATCAATATCGCTCTTATCGCTAAAATACGCAGGTATGAGTGAATATTAGCGAGCTGTGGTGGATGAGCTAGGCAATTCAATTTGAATTTTTAGCCCACTGCGCTGGCCGGCGACATCAGTATAATTTCGAGCTTTGATAGTACCGCCCACGGCCTCAATTTGTCGGTGGGCTAACGCCAACCCTAAACCAAAGCCAGTGCTTTGCGATGTATCTATTCGTTCGCCTTTGGATACTCTGGCTTTATCTACCCGAAAGAAAGGCTTAAAGATGTCCCCAAGCATATGTTCAGGCACACCGGGGCCATTGTCTTTTACACATAGCCGGTAACCCTTCTCGGTGCTGCTGAGCAGTACCTCTACTTCCGATTTTTCTGGGGTATGCCGCAATGCGTTGCGAATAATATTCTCTATTGCTTGGCCCAATGCTATTTGGCTGCTTTGGGTCAGCGGCGCTTTTTTTGGCAGCGTGCTAACAAGGTTTTTGTCGGGGTATTCGAATCGTGCGTCTTCGCATATAACCTGTATTAATTCCACCAAATCGAAGTCTTCAGCGTTTAACTGTGGAGACTCGGTATTTAACCAAGCGAGAGTAAGCGTGTCTTCCACTAGGTTGCGCATAGTAGATGCTTCGTAGCGAAGTCGCGCTAATGCTTGTTGCGGGTTAATTTGCTGCTCTACAAAATCAACCGCCATATCTATACGTGTTAAGGGTGTACGCAATTCATGAGACAAATCTGCTAGCAACTGACGTTGATTATAAATAAGTTTGCTGGTTCTATCGGCCATCATATCGAAAGTAACGGCTAAGCGGGTAAGCTCGTCATTCCGCTCAAGCAGCGATGCATTGGTTCTTACATCATAATGCCCGGCGCTGAAAGATTTTGTGACGTTTTCCAGCTTTCTTAAAGGCGACATAACGTGGCGGTATAACACTAAACTTAATATGCACAGTAATATTAGCGGCAGTGCAATTTGCAGCATGGCATTGGCATATAGCAGCATGGCACCTGGGCGCATGCGTTGGGGTAGTTCAATTAAAAGGTGGGTATTGGCGTCGGCAAAGGGAATTTCCATTACGGGGTTTTGCTGAAAATATAAGTGTATTTTCCACTCCACACTTCTGCCGTATTGAAAGCGGTCGAAAAAGGGTTTGTAGATAGTAGAGTCGGCCAGAGGAGTAATCTCTGAACTGACTACGCCTACCCACGTTTGCTCTTTTTCTTGAAGCATCTTAAGCCAAACTGACAAGGCTTCTTCGCCTTCATTTGTCCAAATTTCATCGGCTTTTTTTCCGTAATCTAGCAATTGCTGTTGATGTTCTTGTGCAATAAAGCTCATGCTAGATTCGGTATGATTTGTTAACCAGTCAATGGCCCAAAACAGCAGTACAGTACCCACGCCAATAACAGTACACATTCGCCAAAACAGGGTATATTTCATGAAAACCGATAGCCCTTTCCGTGAAGCGTAGAAAGCCTTTCTGGCGGCATACCTGCTTCTACTAACTTTTTACGTACACGGCTGATGTGCATGTCCAAACTTCTATCGTAACGGCTGAATGGCCTGTTAAGCACGCTTTGATATAAGAAGGCTTTGGTCATCACTTCATGGTGATTTTCTAGCAACACCCATAACAACTTAAATTGAATGGGGGTGAGCTCAACGTCGTGACCTGAAAAGCAAACATCTTGCTTTATTCGGTTAAGTTGAAGCTCATCAATGATTAACTGTGAAGCTTGTTTGGGGGGGATAGCGTCTCGCTGGCTACGACGTAGTAAAGCCTCTATTCTAAGCATCATTTCTGTGAAGTTAAACGGCTTAGGCAAGTAATCATCAGCGCCTTTTCTATAGCCTTCAATACGCTCTTGTTCAGCGCCACTGGCGGTAATCATCATTACCGGAGTATGCTTAACTTTTCGAATTTGATTCAAAACAGCCAAGCCATTCAGCGAAGGTAACAAAATATCGAGTAAAATAAGATCGAAGCTTTCCTGCAGCGCCGCTAACAAGCCTTTCTGGCCATCTAGGCACTGCGTAGTGGTAAACCCTTTTTCTTTTAGCAGCCTAGCTACCTGATCGCTAAGGGTTATATCGTCTTCTATTATTAAAATGCGAGCGGCAGACATAGTATGTACCCAAGTTGAGAGACTACATGCTATTGATAATTGTTATTATTTGCAAGTTGGTTGAGGTATCGCTTCCAAATAGTGAGCATATTTGCTACTTTCAGGCCACATTACGCAATATTGTACATAAGTACCTTTATCTTTTTCTTCATCTTAAAACGGCTAGGATCAGTCATGCCTTCTTATTTTAATAATTCACTTTTAATTGTATTGAGTCTGCTTTTTATCATCACTGGTTGTAGTAATAACGCCAGTCAAATGTCCTCAGACGCAGACTCAGTGAGCGAAGATGAATCTGCAACCACCCTAACCGGTACTTGGCAGGTGGAGAGCATCGACATGGGTGGCATTATCGATAGCAGTATGATGACCGTAGAGTTAGTAACAAAAAATAGAATTTCCGGCTTTACTGGCTGTAATCAATTCTCAGGCATACTTAATTTACAAGCGGGCGAATTAGCAGAAGGTGAGTTTGCAACGTCTAAACTGGCAACGACTCGCCGCGCGTGTGTAAGTGCCATGTCAGCGCAAGAACAGCGATTTGTGAAAGCGCTAGAAGCGGCAAGCCGTTACGAAATTCAAAAGGGCACCTGGTTGGTTATTTATGATAATGCCGGTAAGCAAAGACTGAAGTTAATAAAAATGTCCGCACAAGACACGGCGAAGAATGAAAAAATGGATGCTGCTACCACAGGAACGCATCAGTTTAATTGTGCGACAGCAGGAAACATTGTGGTGCGCTTTTTAGGCCCAGATACCATTAAGTTATCTGAAAATGGTAATATTCATATATTACAGCATGCCCGTTCAGCCTCAGGAGCGCGTTATATTGGCATGAATACAGAATTTTGGAATAAGGGAAGTTCAGCCGTTCTTAGCCTTCAAAATCAATCTTATTCATGCAGCAAATAACCAATTAATGACTTTTGAGTTTAAAACTACACTTTCCCGCCTTTTATAGGTTTTTTTGCACATATAGCAGTTTTTCGCATCTCGTTACTTGCCAACTTTCCAAATTGGGTACTACGCTTAGTCCATATTGTAATCAACACTGACTAACGCGTTGCCTACTTACTCCCCTTCAATGTACAGAGTAAGTACCTTTATGACATTGAACACACGTCATGCATATTTCGCTCGGTTTAATCGGGCGTGATGAAGGAGTAGTGGCAAAGTATAAGGAGATCCTTTTGCATTCAAACGTGGAAAGTTCATCTACACATTCAAAAAGTAGCGCTAACCTCTATCTGGTGGGCGTAGTGGTAGGGTTATTAGCGGCTTGGGCTCTGTTCTTTCTAGGCTCAGCGCTGTTCGGCTTTGTTTTGCTTACGGTGGTATTAATCGGCTTTGTCGCTTATTCGTCAAGTAAGAACACCTCGTCTGATGCTAATTCCTCTATGGAAGAAACACAGTCCAGCACCAGTCATGTAGAAGATAATATTGCATTAGCAGGGGGGGAGATTGCGCATTCGCTATCAATATGTGAGGGCAATTTATCTTCTATTAGAACAACCCAAGATGATGCTGTTGTTACCCTTAGCCAAGCCTTTACCAGTTTAAAAGACCTTGTGGCAGAACAGGTTAATTGCATTGATGCCCTGCTAAGCGTTGATGCATCAAACAGCACCGCTTACTCAGATAAAATGCGCAATTTTGCTCAAGATACCGACAGCACCCTTGTAAGCTTTATCGATTCCACAGAAAAAATGTCTTCTTCAACGCAGCATTTAATGAGCCAAGTACAAATCATTCAACAAGCAATGCCTACGGTTATCGATGCCCTTAGCGGAATAGACGATATTTCAGCCCAAACTAATTTGCTAGCGTTAAATGCAGCCATTGAAGCGGCGCGAGCCGGTGAAGCGGGAAGGGGCTTTGCCGTGGTGGCCGATGAAGTACGGGCGTTATCTACCCGCTCAACCCAGTTCAGTGATGTTATTAAGAAGCAGGTAGAAAATATTAAAGGTCTGGTAGATAAGCTCACAGAAACTGCCGAGTTCGTTGCTTCTCAAGATATTTCCCATGTGGTTGAAGCCAAAGACCATATCAGTAAAGAGCTAAAAGACATTATTCGCAAAGCAGAATCAGATCAAGTTACCACCAAGCAACTAGAGGGTATTGGCCAACAACTTGATGATGCAATAAATAACGCGATAAGAGGCATGCAGTTTGGCGATATAAATGGCCAGCACATTAATTATACGAAAGATATTGTGAAATTTATTATCGAGCGACTCCAACAATTAGAGCCTGAAAATTTGGAAGCATTTGCTTCTGAATTAAAGGCTTACCAACAAGCGCTTGCCCAACGAGGAAAAACCGATCATAACCCAGTATCTGCAACATCCATGCAGTCGGGAGAGGTAGAGTTATTCTAGGGTACAAAGGATTTTGACATCAAAAGTTATTACTTTTAAGCAGTGAGGGAATAGAAAGGATGAGCAAGCATATTTTAGTAGTCGACGATTCTATATCAATTCGTCAAATGGTAGAGATGACCTTAAAAGGTGCTGGCTACACGGTTACTACCGCACAAGATGGTCAAGAAGCATTAGACAAATGTAAGTCTCAGCAATTTGGGTTTGTATTGACTGACCAAAATATGCCTCGCATGGACGGTTTAACACTCATCAAAAATTTACGTAGTTTAAGCGGTTTCAATCGTACGCCTATTGTAATGCTTACCACAGAAGCAGGCCCAGAGATGAAAGCCAAAGGGAAAGCGGCGGGTGCTACAGGTTGGATGGTGAAGCCTTTCGATCCTAATAAGCTGCTAGATGTGACAAAGCGCGTTTTGGGCTAATCCTCTTCACATCATACCGGCCTGGAAGGATTCAGAATGAGCATCGATATTGAGCAATTTCATGGCGTGTTTTTTGACGAGAGCGATGAGCATCTCGACGACATGGAACAACTGCTAATTAGCCTTGATGTAGACTCGCCTGACCCGGAAGAACTCAACAGTATTTTCCGCGCGGCCCATTCTATAAAAGGGGGCAGTGGCATTTTTGGTTTCAATGCCCTAATGAACCTTACCCATGTAATGGAAAACCTGCTAGATAAAGCCCGTAATCAAGAGATATCTGTTACCACCAATATCGTTAACCTGTTACTAGAAACCCTTGATGTATTAAAAGCGACGTTATCTGCCTATCGCGATCAGGTCGATGTGCCAGAACAAGCCATTGCCGTCAGTATTACCAAGCTGGAAAGGGCGCTATCTGAAACCCAAGGTGCAGCCGCGGCTGATACTTCTAACGATGTCGATAACGCTAACGGCTTTGACAATAGCAACGGCAGTTCAGATGCTGACAGCAGCGATAGTTCAAATGACAACAGCGACGCCTTTGGCTTTTTTGATGATGAGCCCGACCTCACCACAAACATTAGCCAACAGACCGAGATTAACGACGTTGAGTTGTCCACACAAAGTGATGATGGTTTTGGGTTCTTTGATGATACGCCAAGCGAAGCAGTCGCTAGCGCAGAAGACGACGGCTTCGGCTTTTTTGATGAACCAGAAATGCAGGTCTCTACACCAGCAGCCAGCGATAACAGCTATGGCTTTTTCGATACAACAGAGCTGCCTGAAAACAAGGCAACGCCTGACAATTCTGAAGCCGTAGTTTCACCTAAACTATTTGTGCTAGACCCTATTGCGGCAAAGGGTACAGGTGAAACATCTGCATTAAAGAAAAAGTCACCGCCAAAAGCGAGTGATGCTGCGCCGCCTATTAAGACGAATAAAAAAAGTGTTGGTCGCGATAGCGCTTCCATTCGAGTGGATACCAAAAAAATCGACTCTATGGTTAATTTAGTCGGCGAGCTCGTTATCACTCAATCTATGCTGTCGATGATTGGACAGGAAGTAGATGGGCAAGTAGGTGAGCGTTTGCAAGTGGCGATAGACGAGCTGCAGCGCAATACTCGTGAAATTCAAGAATCGGTAATGTCAGTCAGAATGTTACCGCTAACAGCTACATTTAATCGCTTCCCTAGGCTAGTTCGTGATTTGGCTGGCAAGCTAGATAAAAAAGTTGATTTAGTTTTACAAGGCGCGAATACAGAAATTGACAAAAGCCTGATTGAAAAGCTTGTCGACCCATTAACGCATTTGGTTAGAAACAGTATCGATCACGGTATTGAGTTGCCCGAAAAGCGACGTGCCGCCGGTAAGCCCGAAATGGGAACCGTCATTCTAGGCGCTGAGCAAAAAGGCGGCAGTATTATTATTAAAATCATAGATGATGGCGGCGGGCTGAATAGGGCGCGTATTTTGGAAAAAGCACGTTCCAATGGTTTAACTGTTAATGATGACATGCCAGATAGCGAAGTCTGGCAGCTTATCTTTCAAGCCGGTTTTTCAACTGCCGAAGCGGTAACCGATGTGTCAGGCCGTGGTGTGGGTATGGATGTAGTAAGGCGGAATATTGAAGCCATTGGTGGGCGGATTGAAATAGAGTCTTCATTAGGCGAGGGCTCGGGCTTTTTCATACATTTACCGCTTACCCTCGCTATTGTTGATGGCATGTGCGCGTCAGTTGGCAATCAGATTTTTGTCATACCTTTGCTCAACATTGTGGAGTCTTTTCAGCCCACTGCCAGTCAACTTAAAACCCTAGGCAACGATACGGTGCTTTATGTACGTGACCAATATTGGCCGCTTGTTCCACTTCACGATTATATGGACGTAGAAAACGCCAACCGTAAACCCACAGAAGCCATTGTTGTATTACTTGAAAGCAGTAAGAAACGCTTTGGAGTACTTGTAGACGCCTTAGTTGGCCAGCAACAAGTGGTAATAAAGAGCCTAGAAGCTCACTATCGAAAAGTGGCTGGACTTGCCGGCGCTACTATTATGGGCGACGGAAAAGTTGCGCTTATTATCGATGCTGACTCTATCGCAACTACTTATACGTCAAGTCAATTGGAGGACATGCTCGCATGAGTGATACCGCATTACATCAGGCTGTTATTGGGGGCGATGACAAGGAATATCTAAGTTTCGTACTTGCCGATGAGCACTACGCTTTAGATATCAAAACGGTAAAAGAAATTCGTGGCTACGAGCAAGTCACTAAAATTGCTAATGCGCCAGCGTTTATCAAAGGGGTAATCAATTTGCGAGGGGACATTGTGCCTATTGTAGATTTGCGCCTTAAGTTCAACGTTGGCGAAGCCACTTATACCGAATTTACCATTGTGATTATGCTCAATATACAAGATCGCATTGTAGGTATTGTGGTCGATGGCGTATCGGATGTTATTCGGTTAATGGAAGACCAAATTCTAGCACCACCTGAATTTGGTGTGGCTTTTGATAGCCGATACTTGCACGGGTTGGCAGATGTAGATGGTCAGATGGTTATTCTGGTGAATATTGAAAGCCTTATCACCAGTGAAGAAATGGGCTTAGTTGCTCCCCAAAGCGTTAACGAAGACGCGTAACAGCTAAGACGGCAACGGTAAAAAATTTCGCAAATTTAGGATGAACTGGTTATGGGCGTGTTTAACTTTCTCAACAATGATGAGCTTAAAGCTGCACAGCACGAAGCGCAGCTCAAAACGCAAATTCTCGATGCATGCACCGCAAGCATTATGGTAATTGATGGCGCGGGTAATATTGTATATCACAACCCTGCTTTTTTAGCGCTGGCGAAGCAATGCCCTGATGATTTTACGGTTTCCACTCATGGCGGCCATGCTTCTTTAAAAGGGCAAAATTTATCGGCAGTTATTAAAGGTAATACCCAACTGCTGAATCAAATATTGCAGTGCCGAGAAGAAAGTCTTTATGCGCAATTGGCTGAGAGTGTGTTTACCCTCAATATTACCCCGCTTAGTGCGTCAAGCTCAGAGCCCGCTCAGTATGTTGTGCAATGGAGTGATAACGAACAGGAAGATCAACACGCGGGTATGGTTAGTGCCATTAACCAAAGCCAAGCGGTTATTCTTTTTTCTCCCGAT
Organism: uncultured Alteromonas sp.; assembly: GCF_963976965.1. Taxonomy (NCBI): domain Bacteria; kingdom Pseudomonadati; phylum Pseudomonadota; class Gammaproteobacteria; order Alteromonadales; family Alteromonadaceae; genus Alteromonas; species uncultured Alteromonas sp. The sequence goes on along the minus strand of NZ_CAXBMP010000005.1, from coordinate 215,485 downwards.
GGCAATATTGTTAAAGCGAATGAAAATTTTCTGTCAGCCATGGGCTACTCAGAAAGCGAAATTGAAGGCAAACATCACAGCCTGTTTGTTACTCGAGAATACGCCAGTAGCCAAGAATACAAAGACTTTTGGTCGGTATTACGAAGCGGTGAAGCTCACAGCGGAGAATTTTGCCGCGTAAATAACAAGGGCGAAGACGTTTGGATCCAAGCTTCTTACAACCCTATTTTAGACAGCAACGGGCAACCTTTTAAGGTGGTGAAATTCGCCACTGATATTACCGCTGAAAAAGCTAAGAACGCTTACTTCGAAGGGCAACTAATCGCCATAAGCAAATCTCAAGCGGTTATCGAGTTTGATTTAGATGGCGTGATTTTAGATGCCAACAGTAATTTCTTATCGGCGCTTGGTTACACCCTAGATGAAGTGAAAGGAAAGCATCACAGCATATTTGTAGAACCTGCTTTTAAAAACAGCCCAGAATACGCCGCCTTTTGGGAGCAATTGCGCAAAGGGGTATATGCTAGTGGCGAGTACAAGCGTATTAGTAAACTAGGTAATGCTGTTTATATTCAGGCTTCGTACAATCCCATACTCGATCAAAATGGCAACCCCTTTAGGGTAGTGAAGTACGCTACCGACATTACGGGGCGCACGGTAGCAGTAGACAGTATTAAAGCCGTGATGTCTAAGCTTACCGAAGGTGATTTACTGCATAACATTGAAGAACCACTAGATGGCGACTTTAAAGTGCTTGGTGAGTCAATCAACCAGTTCGTGGATGAACTACGCGACACCATTATCAAAATTCACGATGCGGTAGAAACCATCGATACAGCTTCTAATGAAATTGCGACAGGAAACGCCGACTTATCCAGTCGAACCGAGCAGCAAGCATCTAGCCTGGAAGAAACTGCATCGGCCATGGAAGAGCTTACCGGTACGGTAAAATTAAATGCGGAAAATGCCGACCAAGCAAAAGGTTTGGCTAGTCAGGCATCTGATGTGGCATCAGAAGGCGGAAAGGTGATTGAACAAGTAGTTCATACCATGGGGGAAATCAACGATTCGGCCCAGCGCATTTCTGACATTATTGGTGTTATTGATGGCATTGCATTTCAAACCAACATATTAGCCCTAAACGCCGCGGTAGAAGCGGCGCGAGCTGGCGAGCAAGGCCGCGGATTTGCGGTAGTAGCATCGGAAGTACGCACATTAGCCCAGCGCTCAGCAGAAGCGGCTAAAGATATTAAAGGCCTTATTTCAACCTCGGTAGAGAAGATTACGAACGGCAATGTGTTGGTGAATAAGTCTGGTGAAACCATGGCAGATATTGTGACGGCAATTAAGCGGGTGAACGACATTATGTCAGAAATTGCCGCAGCAAGTTCCGAGCAAGCCACCGGTATTCAAGAGGTCAACAACGCTGTTGTGCAAATGGATGAAATGACCCAACAAAATGCAGCACTTGTAGAGGAAGCGGCAGCCGCCGCAGACAGTATGAGGCAGCAGTCTGGGCAATTAGCACAGCGGGTAGCTGTATTTAAAGTGGAACAACAGAGCTTTAGTTCAGCCTCAACGTCATCGAATAGCATGGCATCGTTTCCTACATCCTCTCCAAGAGCGATATCGGGGCCGGGGCCTTCTAAGCCAAGAGTATCGTTAAACCCAATGTCGCCGGATGAAGCAGAATGGGAGGCCTTTTAGTGTATGACCGAGTTACACGAAGTAGTGGCGCAAAGGGAATTTGCCTACAGTCGACGAGACTTCGATAGAGTTAGGCGGCTACTGTTTGAGCGTGCCGGTATTCGCCTAGCCGACTCTAAAGATGCCATGGTGTATAGCCGCTTAGCGCGGCGCTTGCGCATATTAAAATTAACCCGTTTCAAAGACTACTTGGAAATGGTGGCCCACAACCACCAAGAACAAGAGCATTTTGTTAATGCGCTGACGACAAATTTAACCTCTTTTTTCAGAGAACCTCATCATTTTGAAGCGCTTTCAACGTACTTAAAGCAGCATCCCAACATAAAACGCATTTGGTGTTCGGCCAGTAGTACAGGGGAGGAGCCTTATTCCATCGCGATGACAGTGGCATCGGTATTTGGCACTTTTACTCCTCCGGTGACTATTGTTGCCACTGATATCGATAGCCGTGTGCTACAAAAAGCCGCCGCAGGGATTTACAGTGCAAATGGGATTGAGCAATTACCTCCTCACTATCGGCAACAGTTTTTCTACAAAGGCAAAGGCGCGCAGTTAGGGAAAGTGCGTGTGGCCGATGAACTGAGGCGTATGGTGCAGTTTGAAACCCTAAACCTGATGTCGCCCACATGGGACATTGAAAGCCCAATAGATATTATTTTTTGTCGAAACGTCATGATCTACTTCGATCGAGACACCCAGCGCAAAATTCTATCCCGAATGGTTAAGTTAATGACACCTGAGGGAATGTATGTAGCCGGTCATTCTGAAAACTTCACTATGTACCCTGAGTTGGTACGGCCTATGGGTAAAACTATTTACCGGCCAGTAAATTAAAAGGGGTTAGCAGTATGAGCCAAGATGAACAACCTATCAGTTACTTCGACAACCGATTTCGAAAAGAAGCCGTTAAATTATTACCAGGGCAGTACGTTGCCACCGCTTCTAATAAGGTGTTAGTCACTATTTTAGGGTCTTGTGTTGCCGCATGTATTTACGACCCAGAAAAGAAGATTGGCGGCATGAACCATTTTATGTTGCCTGAATTGAATTTAGCCAGCGAGCTAGACAGCAACCTTGCATCTAAATACGGTGTGCATGCTATGGATATGCTTATTGAAAAACTCATCACACTAGGGGCAAGAAAGGAAAAGCTGGTGGCTAAAGCTTTTGGCGGCGGCAAAGTGCTTGCTGGGTTTGTGCAACAAGATATTGGCAGAATTAACGCTGAGTTTGTTGTTAACTATTTAACTAGGGAAAACATTCCACTATTAAATAGTGACTTAATGTCCGACTACGCCCGCAAAATATACTTTCTGCCGGATGAAGGTAATGTATATATGAAGCGAATTAGAAATTTTAATAATACCAGTTTGTATGAGCGTGAATCTAGCCACCGCGTGCTGCTATCTCAGCAAGCCAATCCCGATGATTTCTCGCTAACGGAGCCTGACAATGCCCATCAAAGTTCTCGTGGTAGATGACTCTGCACTTATCAGGCAGTTATTATCTGAAATTATTAATAATGAAGCTGACATGCTTTTGGTTGGTGCGGCACCCGATGCATTTGTAGCGAAAAAAATGGTGCAAGAGTTTAAGCCTAATGTGATCACCCTTGATATTGAAATGCCCAAGGTAGATGGCTTACGGTTTTTAGAAGTTATGATGAAAGCATGCCCTACACCGGTTGTTATGGTGTCTACGTTAACGGAAAAAGGGGCTGATGCTACACTTCGTTCGTTAGAACTAGGTGCAGTAGATTTTGTACCAAAACCTAAGCTAGGTGTGGCGCAAGGTATGGAAGAGTATCGCTCGGTAATAACGGAAAAAATTAGAATGGCGGCACACTCCACATTAAGTGCACCTACCCAATCACGCGCATCCCAACATGCTGCTATGCGCTACACGGGTAGCGAAAAAGTGATAGGAATGGGCGCGTCTACTGGCGGTACAGAAGCGATTAAAGATGTACTCATGCATTTCCCTAAAAACGCGCCAGCCACTGTTATTACCCAGCATATGCCGCCGGGCTTTACGACAACCTACGCCCGTAGGCTAAACAGCCTGTGTGAAATAGAGGTAAGTGAAGCGAAAGGCGGTGAGCGTCTGTTACCGGGGCATGCTTATTTAGCGCCGGGTGATAAGCACTTGGTTGTTGAACGCAGTGGCGCAGATTATCGTATTGCCTTATCTGATGCCCCAAGAGAATCGGGCCACAAACCTTCGGTAGACGTGCTTTTTAATTCACTAGCGGCTAATGCTGGGGCAAATGCTGTAGGGGTGTTGCTAACCGGTATGGGACGTGACGGCGCTAACGGTTTATTGCAAATGAAACAACAAGGCGCCACTACCTTCTGCCAAGATGAAAAAAGCTGTGTTGTGTTTGGTATGCCCAAGGTGGCAATAGAATTAAATGCGGCCAGCTACGTTACACCGCTAGTTTCGCTAGCAGATGCTATACTCGATACGTTAGAGTCGATTGGCGTGGGTACACGGCTTTAATTAGATTTTGTTTAATCTATGTTGTCGCTAAGTTTTCCACTTGGCTTGTTAGCTGATTTAATTGATGTTTTAATAAAGCGGATTTGTTGTCACGATAACATTGCTGTTACAGGAAGCTGTTACTGTAACCTCAACTAAGGAAGGGTTCTCGTGAAAGCTCACACCAGGTCGATAACAAGATAAGAAACATTAGCAACACCTCTAAAATCATGAGCAATACGAATACATGATGAGGTAAACAAAAGGCATGGGACGTTGCGGTATACCTCAATTTATTATCATTAGGTATAATTCGTAACACCTAAAAATAAGATCATAATTGCTATAGTTTCAACACAATCAGGGTATCGGATAGCCTTGTCTCTATCTAAATAAATGAGCTTGAACTATATCAGGCCGTTGGGGAATCGTATGAAACAGCAAGCTATAATCGCATCAGTCGCATTAGTAATTTCTTCTGCAGCCTTAGCAAATGGCGGGTTTCAGCCAACCGCTAAAGCGTGCGTGAATGTGGGTAAAGAAATTTCACGAGTTAGTGGTGAAATGGATGCAGCGAAATCGGGTATTCAAAAGTCTTGGTTAAAGCGCCAGTTGGGTGCGCTAGAAACTAAGCGTTCAAACTGTTCGAGTTACGGGTTTAAAGGCAGACAATTAGTGGCTAAAACTGATAACTAAAGCCTGCTACACTTTATATACCAAGGGTGCTTTATGCGCCCTTTTTCATTTCTTGCTCAAGCCCAGTTAAACTTTCTACGTTCAAGTCGGGTGCAAGCCCCAACGGATACATCATTTTGCCAGGTCTGTTTACAAACGTGGTTTGCATACCTATGGCCTTTGCACCACTCACATCCCACCCATGTGCCGCTACCATCATGGCATCTTTTGGCTCAACGCCAACTTCTTTGCACGCCCAGCGATACGCATCGGGGTAAGGCTTATATGTTTTAATTTTTTCTGTACTAAGTACATGGGTAAAGCACTCAACGATACCTGCAAATTCCAGTTGCGTTTTTAGCCCTTCAATAGAGGAGTTGGATAGCGCCACCAACGGCACGTTTAATGACTGAAGCTTTGAAAGTGTCGGCTTCACATCATCATGCGCTGGAAGCTTGGTAACGTGGCTCTTTATGGCGTTGAGGGCTTCATCTTCAGATACGCTAAAACCTTTACTATGCGCCACCATCACCAAGGCAGCTGCCCCAATGTTGATAAAATCATGAAATTGGTTAGAAGCTATATCGACAAGCGAGTGATGCAAAAGGTTGGCGAACCACAAATCGACTAAATCTTCATTGCCACCGAGTAATGGCGCTAAACCATGCTTCATTTCTGCCATATCAAGCAAGGTTTCGTTAATATCGAAAAAAATCGCTTTAGGTGGTGGCACAGTAGTAACTCCCTTTATTATTGCGCTTTCGCGCGACGTCTAAGCACATCTATACGCTTATCTAGGGGCGGGTGGCTCATAAATAATTCTGAAAATGCCGACTTACCCGAAATGCCAAAGGCCATCATGGTGCCATCTAACTGACTTTCACTGTTCGATTTTAAGCGCGTTAACGCCGCTATCATTTTTTGTCTGCCCGCTAATTTGGCTGAGCCTGCATCGGCCCGGTATTCACGTTGACGGGAAAACCACATCACAATAATGCTAGCCAAAATACCAAACAGCATTTCAAGTACAAACACAATGCCGTAATAAGCAAAGCCCCCTAAAGCGCCGCCTCCGCTATTGTTGCCACGGGTGGCGTTAGAAATAGCGCCTGCAATAACCCGTGCTAAGAAGATAACAAAGGTGTTCACTACTCCTTGAATTAACGTAAGGGTAACCATGTCGCCATTGGCAATGTGAGATACTTCGTGGGCAAGCACCGCTTCCGCTTCATCTTCGCTCATACCATTTAATAAGCCACTGCTTACGGCAACTAAGGCATTGTTCTTATTCATACCGGTTGCAAAGGCGTTTATTTCAGGTGAGTCGTAAATTGCTACCTCTGGCATGCCAATACCCGCCTTTTTAGCTTGGGCAGATACCATATTAATTAACCAGTGTTCAGTTGGGGTGGTGGGGTTATCAATCACCTGGGCACCCGTGCTTCGTTTGGCAATCCATTTCGACATGGCTAATGAAATAAGCGCACCGCCAAAACCAAATACCGCAGAGAAAACTAATAGCCCAGTAATACTGCGGTTATCAATACCAAAAGCAGCAAACACAATATTCAGCACAATACCTAGCACTAACACTACGGCTAAGTTGGTAACAAGGAATAAGAAAACCCGTTTCATATAATGTCTCAACAATAAGGTAAAAGGTTAAGGTAAAAGTTATGGCAAAGCGTTATGGTAAAGTGCCCAGCAAAAGAGCCAGTACAATAACTATATTATGGTGGCGAAATATGGCGCTTCAAAGAGGGGGTAATAAAAAAGCCGATGAAATGATCACCGGCTTTGGATTGGTAGCTTATAGTCTGTTAATTAAAAGAACAGGTAAGACACGCTAAGCTTCATGCTTCTTGGCATAATGTAGCGGCCGTTAGGTGAATCAGGGTTTCTAGGATCGCCCTCGGTAATGCCTTGTTCGTCTGTTAGGTTGTCGATAGACAATTGAACGCGAAGAGCATCGGTAGGCTCAAGTGTCATGCCCACATCAACTTTTTCATACCCTTCTAACACTACCGTATTTTCGTTATCGCCAAAGCGGTCGTCTACGGCCGATAAAGTACCGTATACTGTGGCATACATATCGCCCACGTCGAAACCGTAGCTTGGGGTCATACGTACTTGCCAACCAGGCTGACGCTGCGCTTCATTACCTTCATTGGTTGCACTAGCCGTAATTTCGGTTTCTTGTAGCGTTGCATTTACGCTAAGTGAGAAACCTGAGTCATGGTTGTACTTTCCGTCAAACTCGATACCGTATGCTTCATTCGTTAAAATTTCAGCTGGTGCACCTGGCAGGCGAACAAAGGTATCGCCTTTTACTTCGTTAGCAAACGCCGTAGCGAAAAACTGAATATTGTCATTCATGTATTTATAGCCAAGCTCGCCTTGGGTAACTTCTTTAATTAAGTCGTTGCCGCCAGTGTACGCTCCCCAGTTATCACGAAAGTCATCGAAATAAGGCATTTTGTAGCCACGGTTCATACGTACGAACACGCCGCTAAAGTCATTAAGCGCGTAGTTAGCCCCTAACGTCCACGAGGTTTTGTTTTCGTCATACTCTAAGGCTTTATTTATTACGCCATCTAAGCCTTCATCAACTGAGTAGCTTACTTCATGGTTCTCACGGCGAAGCCCAAAGTCGATGCTTAAGTCTTCAGTGGCGTACCAGTTGCTGGTGGCGTACAGTGCAAATGTGCTGGCATCGCCTACCGAGTTTATATCGTAGCTCCAGCCACAGCCTTCAGCACTGCTATTACATGCAATTCCGTCTAGCATTTCGCCGCCAGGCACTAATGCATAGTAAGCTTGGTTACCAATGCTCCACCAGTCTTCTGCTTTGGTGGTTGCGCTATAAATACCCAAAGAGGTATCGAAGTTGTCCCACGATTTAGATACGGCTAAGTCGTTAGTGAAAGACTCAACGTCTTTCAGTACTACCCAACGGCCAATTTGTTGAATAGGGGTGTCGCCATCGTAGGTGTTTCCAGTAACTGCACCCGTTGCGCTTTCTCCGTTATCAGCAACTTCAGCCACGGTTATAGCTGAACCATCTGGCACTAAACCAAAGGTGTTTGCTGCGCCTTTAGTTAGGTTGAATCGGTCAACTAAATGCCAGCCGCCGCCTAATTCAAGCTTTAAGCTACCACCACTCACATGACCATCCCAGCCGCGACCGTCGCCAAAGTCGAATGACTCAGAGGTAGCATTGTCTGGACCGAAGTTGATGGTGGCTTGACGGTTCAACGGGCCTATTTGCGTATAGTTTGCATCAATGCCATCTACGTTTAACGGCGTAGGCAAATACCAAGTGCCATGATCGTCAGTTTGGCGTGTATAAAGGTTTAGCTCACCTTTATCAAAAATTTTGGTTAGATTAACAGTGAATTGGTTGCCCTCTTCAGAGCTAAACCCAGCATCGCGAATACCATCAGAGCTTTTTACGTAACCGCCTACCATGTAGTAAAGGTCGTCGGCTAGTGCACCGCTAAGTACAAGATCAACGCGATTCAAACCATAATCTGATACTGTGTATTTCACACTGGCTTCAGTATCTTCACCGCCGCGTTTTAAGCGAAAGTTGGTGGTTAAACCGGGTTGGCCGTTACTCACTACCGGGTTAGGACCACCCCGTAAGCCTTCAACCATTTCAATGGTGTCATCAATTCTAAACATCTGAGAGTTTTCTAAGAACGATAAGGTTGAAGCTGGGTAAATAGGCGAACCTTCCAGTGAAATAGTAAGGAAAGGTGCATCACCACCACCTGGGAACCCTCGAACAAATACATTCGCGCCTGACTCACCGCCAGAGCTTTCTACCCAAACACCTGGTATGGCTTTGAATAAATCGGCAGTAGATTTTGGTGCTAGTTTTTCAATGTCGCTGGCATCAATATTCGTAACAGCGAAGCTTGCATCAATTTTTCTTATCCCTGCGCCGCCTGGCGTTCCACTTACTACAATAACTTCAGTATTTTCTGCAGTAGCTTGTTTTGTTTCTTCTTGTGCAAAGGCTGTTTGGGTTAACGCTAAAGAAATTGCAGTGGCTAGCATTCCTTTTGTGAACAACGTTTTCATGGTGTGTGCTCCTGAAAATAATTTTTGGGCGTTGTTAACCGAATGCGTGAAACAGGTTAAAAAATTGTCACTCGCTTCGGGAATGAGCAACAAAATAGATCCGTTTGCAAACGATTGCAACAGTAAAATACAATCGATTGCAAAATAATTGTATAAGCATGTTAACATTTGTTTGCAAAGTGGTTTGGTGCTGAGTTGGGATGAGTAGAAGTAAATAACCTGAGATTCAGAGACTTATACCATCGCACGCAGAGCATAGGCTTTTTGTGTATTTCTAGGTATAGTTTGAAAAAAGAGAGAGCTAAATAACTTGAGTTCAGAAACAAAATTAACATTGGCAAAGCTGGCAAAGCTTGCAGGGGTTTCAACCTCTACAGCATCTAGAGCGCTTAAAGATAACCCGCTGATAAAGCAGGAAACGCGAAACAAAGTGCAGGCATTGGCAAAAGAATACAATTACAGTGTAAATGCCGCTGCAAGTAGGCTACGTACGCAGAAAACTCATGTTATTGCGGTAATTCTCAACCTTATCGATCATACCGAGCAAAGCACCACAGACCCCTTTTTACTGAAACTGGTTGGTGAACTGAACCAAGCGTTGAATGCCAAGGGCTACGAGTTATTGCTATCAAATTCCTTTATGGCGTCTGACGACTGGGCCAACTACTTCATTCATAGTCAGCGCGCTGATGGAATGATTGTAATCGGGCAAGGGAAGTCGACTAAGAAAATTGACCGCGCCGCTGAAGCTGGTGTACCCCTTGTGGTGTGGGGCGATCCAAAAAGCGAGGCTCGCTATCCCATAGTCGGTGGTGATAATTATCAAGGTGGTTTTGAAGCCGCCACCCACTTGCTGCAAAAAGGCGCTAAACGCGTGTTGTTTTTAGGTGATGCAGAGCATGCCGAGATGCAAGAGCGTTATAGAGGCTACTTGCAAGCGCATCAAGACGCTAATATTCCAGTGAGTGAAGACTGCACTTGCACTATCGATATAACCTCAAAAGCGGCGTACGAGTATATAAATCAAAGAGTAAAAGCGAACGGCTTAGATTTCGACGGTATCGTGTGTTCAAGCGACATGGTAGCGCTTGGTGCACTTAAAGCGTTGAAAGAGCGCTACGTGGGTATTCCTAGCGATGTAGGCATTGTGGGCTACGATGATATTTCGCTAGCTGAACTTATGCATCCGGCGTTAACAACCGTGCGTCAAAACACCCAACAAGCCGCGTCGGCCATGGTAGAGCAACTACTTCTCCAATTTGAAGGCAAAGAAACCGCTAGTTATGTGGTAGATACCCAATTGGTGGTTCGTCGTTCAAGTAAACACGATTAACGCGGTCATAAATAAGCACCACTTAACAAATAACAAGTCAATGCAAACGTTTGCATTTTTGTTTTTATCCGTCTACACTCCGGCTTAATTTAGTTAACAGAGTGTTTACACATGTCCAGATTGTTGATTATCGCTGCGATAGCCGTAAGCTATTATGTGTTTGCCATACTGCTAAACAGTGTGGGCACCGTTATTTTGCAATCGATAAACAGTTTCGATGTGTCGAAACCAGAAGCCAGCACCCTAGAAGGGTTTAAAGACTTATCCATTGCGCTGGTATCCTTTCTTGTGGCTAGCTTTATTCCTCGTATTGGCTACAAGGTTTCAATGCTATTCGGCCTTATTCTGGTGGCTACGCTTTGCGCTATTACGCCTAGTATTGGCAACTTTTGGGTTATAAAACTCTTGTTCGCAGGCATAGGCACAGCCTTTGCGTTAGTAAAAGTGTCGGTGTACGCCATTATTGGCCAACTCTCTTCCAACACCAAAACGCATAGCTCTCTAATGAATACCATTGAAGGTATTTTTATGTTGGGTGTGCTTTCAGGATATTGGGTATTTGCAGCCTTCATCGACCCGACTAATGAAGCGTCTCTTTCATGGCTGAACGTGTATTACCTTATTGCCGCTCTAGTTGCCGTAACGATTTTATTGGTGCTAGCCGCGCCGATTCAAAAACCAGAGGTGAACAAAGAAGTTGGGGTAGGTACGGCGTTTATCGATATGCTTAAACTTGCCTATAAACCCTTAGTGCTCATCTTTATTATTTCCGTGTTTCTGTATGTATTGATTGAACAGGGCATAGGCTCTTGGTTACCTACATTTAACCGAGAAGTGTTAGGTTTGCCTACCCAAGTGAGTATTCAAATTACCAGTATTTTCGCCGTAGCGCTTGCCCTTGGCCGTTTATTGGCTGGTGTAGTGCTAGCAAGAGTAAGTTGGTATCCCTTCATGAACGCCTGTTTAGTAGGCATGGCTGCGGTGATGCTATTGAGCTTACCTTTAGCTGAAAAGGTAGACGAGAACCTTATTGCTAGCTGGGTAGATGCACCAATAGCGGCGTACCTTATTCCGCTCATTGGGTTAATGATGGCGCCTATTTACCCTGTTATTAATTCTGTAATGTTAAGTGCATTGCCCAAAGTGCAACACGCCCCTATGACAGGCCTGATCGTGGTGTTCTCTGCCCTTGGCGGTACCACTGGCTCTATTATTACCGGATATGTATTTGAAGCAATGGGCGGGCAACAAGCCTTTTACTTATCGCTTATTCCCATAGGTGCACTGCTTGTCACTCTGTTCTTTTTTAAACGAGCAACCTCTTCAATAGTGTTAAAGGATACCGCGTAACATGGCATTAACTACGAGTGGTTGGCGTGAGTGCCTGCCATTTTTTGAAAGCAATTTGTTTAAAGATGTGCAAAACGCGGCGTTGTTTGAAGACAGCAAGACCTTTGCCGATGCCATTGTATTAAGCGATTGGCAGACCGTAATAAATGAATACGAGCTGCAAAAATGTAACGAAGACTTTAGTTTATCCTCTTTCGTTGGCACTCATTTCCAAATGCCAGACATGGTGGCAAGCAGTACAAATTTTACATTCAGTGCTGTACCAGACTATGTGCAACATATGTGGGATGTACTGACCCGTACACCAGATGCAGAAAATATAGATAGCCTAATTAGCCTATCGCGCCCATACATAGTACCTGGCGGCAGATTTCGAGAAATTTATTACTGGGATAGTTATTTTACCGCATTAGGGTTAATTGATTCTGGAAAAGCTGACATGGTAATTAACATGTTGGAAAATTTCTTAGACATATTAGATGAAGTGGGCTGTATTCCAAATGGAAATCGAGCCTACTATTACACCCGAAGCCAGCCACCCGTGCTGGCGCTAATGTTCTCGTTAGTAGAGGAAAAGTTAAGTGAAACACAGCGTCAAAGGGCTATAGCAGGCATCGAAAAAGAATATGCTTTTTGGATGAATGGTGCGCAAAGCATAAGCGACACGCAAGACGCTAAGCAAGCAAGTGAACATCTAGTACGCATGCCTAGTGGTGCTTTACTTAATCGGTACTACGATAGCGACGCCTCGCCTCGACCAGAGTCGTACAGAGAAGACATTGAAACGGCCGAGCTGGTAGGCGCAAAATCAGTAGAGTTTTACCGCCATATAAGAGCCGCATGTGAATCAGGTTGGGATTTCAGTTCCCGTTGGCTTGCCGATGAAAACGCCCTGTCTAGTATTCGTACTACTGAAATAGTACCTGTTGACTTGAACGCACTGCTGTATTTTGTTGAAAGTACATTGGCGCGGGTTGGCACCGAAGCCAGCAAATACCGTGAGGCCGCTGTTAACCGAAAACAGGCAATAAACACCTATTTGTGGAATGAAGATAAAGCCTGTTTTTACGATTACCATTACCCCAGTAATACGCAAACTACCGTGCTTTCAGCGGCGGCAACCGTTCCTTTATTTGTAGAGCTTGCCACCAATGCGCAGGCCGAAGGGGTTAATATTGCCCTTAAAGCTCACTTGTTAGCCCGCGGCGGAATAGTGACCACAGCAAATACCACTACTCAACAATGGGATTCACCCAATGGGTGGGCACCTCTGCAATGGTTTGCGGTGAAAGGGTTGTTAAATTATGGTTTTAGTGATGAAGCTAGCGACATTATTAATCGCTTTACGCAAACCATTGAAGATCATTTTGCGCGAACCGGCGTAATGCTAGAAAAGTATAACGTGTGCGAGCCTGACAAAACGGCAAGTGGCGGGGAGTACGAAGTTCAGCTAGGGTTTGGTTGGACTAACGGTGTTTATACTCGCTTTAAAACGATGTAAGGCTAAACGAAAAGCCGCTAGTTCCGTTATCCTTGATTTGTAAATTTAAGATATAAAACAGGGTTAGCGGCACTAGTCGCAGTTTACATCTAGCGCTGACTGTAAAGGCGCTGGCTCCAAAAAGCATTAGCTATACACTGAATGCGAAACGCCTTCTTGTACTACAAGGGCGTACCGAAGCTTACCAAAATACCCACACCCACCAACGCAATTACCGACCATATCAGCGTGGCCTTCGTGGCTTTTTCGCCCATAACCCAAGCAACGCCTAGCGACATTAACGCGCTGGTGGCGATTAAGGTTTGCACCACGGCAGCTTTCGCATAGGCAAAAGCAAACATTTGAAGGTAAATAGCGGCGGTAGTGCCTAATAAGGTGGCAAGCACAAACGCAGGCCAAACCCGTTGATTGGTTGCTAATACCGGCAACCATTTACTGCGAGTAATCACAATTAAGGGCACGACAAAAATCATACCGCCAACTAAGCGCAAGAAGGCTGCACTGGCGGCATCTATATCACCACTGCCTAGAATGTCGCGGCTAACCACAGCGCCCACGGCCTGGCATAATGCCGCCCCCACGCCATACATATAGCCAGAGGTAGCAAATACATGAGTAGTATTTCGCTTACGGGCTTTTATTACCATATCGACCGACAATAACACTACCGCAATACCTACCCATTGTTGCCAGGTTATCCATTCGCCAATAAAGGCCATAGCAAAAAGGGCAGTAAATAAAGGCGCTAAGGTTTCGGCCACTAATACCGCTTGGCTATCACCAATCGATTTTAAGGCTTTAAAAAAGCAGGTGTCGCCAATACCAATGCCAATAAAGCCGCTTAATAACAGCCAAAGTACAGCGTTGGTTTCATAAGCATTTGGCTGCACTACCGCAATAACGACTGCCAAAATAGCAATAGAGATAAGGCCCTTCCAAAAATTCATGGTAAGAGGAGAAAACGCGTTGCCTGTGCCCCTAAACAAACGGGCGGCAATTGCCCAACAAAGTGCCGTTCCTAGTGCTGCGAATACACCCATTAGTAACCTATAAAATATGAAGCTTAGAAAAAAGAGCCGCTATGCTAAATGAAAGTGAATGCGTATGTTAGTAGATATTAAAGATTCCGAGTTCAGAAAATAAGTTAACTAACTAAAAGTTAACGGAAACACAGCCAAGCTTGTGGCAATGTTATAGCACAAGGGCAAATAGCCTTGCCTACCTTAAACGTAATTAAAGAGTATGAAGAATGGATTTGAGCGGTATTAAAGGTGTTATTTTTGATTTAGATGGCACCTTGGTTGAGTCTAGCCTTAACTTTTCGCAAATGAGAGAAGATATAGGCTGCCCGCAAGATGAAGACATTCTTACGTTTATAGACAATATGGTGTGTGAACAAGAAAAAGCGAAAGCCAACCACGCCATATTGCAACACGAACTAACCGACGCACAAAACGCGAAATGGCTACCCCTTGGTAAGCAAATGGTAGATAAGGTTTTAGAGAATAACTTGCCCATAGCTATTGTTACACGCAACTGCCGAGAAGCCAGTGCCATTAAAATAGCCAACAACCGCATACCCATTGAGTTTGTGCTTACCCGAGAAGATGCACCCGCCAAGCCCGACCCCACAGCATTATTACACATAGCCCAACACTGGCAGCTACAACCCGAAGACTGCCTGTATGTGGGTGACTTTATTTACGATCAATTAGCCGCCGAAAATGCCGGTATGCAGTGGTTGTTGGTGTAGTGAGTCTAGACCTATGCCTGGTGGGGTTGGATTTTCTGGTTCAATTTTATAACCCAACTCTGGAAAAGCCGCAAAAGAACTAATTCCACCATAGACATTAGTATAATCTTTCTCATTCAACTCTTGAATGTTTGTTTTTTGTTCGATATTCATAGTGTTTTACTCTTATAGTATTAATTTTTATCGGTATTGCTAGTTCAGCAATTACAGAATAATAAATAACTATGAGCATTGAATATGAATATAGGGACATATAAATGAAATGGGTCAATCGCTCGTTTTTTGGCTCAATTGTTATTGTTTTGTTACTGGATTTCGATGTTTTTGCATCAGTCGGAAGTGAAAGCTTCCACGGGCGTAGCGTATTTGCGGGGACTCCCGCAGGGGTAATATGGGATATAGAGGTTGTTGATGAAGCTATATACCTTGCCGCAGAAAATGGCGTTTTTCAGATTGTTGGACAAGAGACCCAAAAAGTAAATTATAACCAGTCTAATTTAGAAACAGGCATAATTTCAGATGTGGCTTATGAGCAAGGCTATCTTTGGGTTAGTGAGTTCGGCGTTGGTGTTTTTAAATACAATCTAAAGACAGGAGTATCAGAACAGTTTATTTCTGATTCCTCAGACTTAAAGAGTGTTTGGAATTTAGTTGTAACGCCTGACTATTTAGTAATCTCATTAATTAACGGTATATACGTTGTTAATAGAACAACGAGAGAAATACAACATTGGGCAGATGAAATTTCATCTAGATCTTTGGCTGGAGCCTATTCATTAGTGTCTGCAAATCAAACTAGAGTACACGCGATTTCAGAAAGGTACCATATAGAGATAGATCTGACTGGTCAGAGTGTGAAGCTCAACCCTTTGACACAAGATTATCCCAAATTATCAAAGTTGACTGCTATTTCCTATTTTGGTTTCAAGCAATATGTAGGCGGACCTGAAGGTATCTACATAATAGATGAGCAAAAAAATACGAAAAGTTTCTATTCTTTTGATACAGCTTTAACAATAAGAAAGCCATTGAGCAAAATATTTATCGCTGACGAGGAAAATATCTGGATTGCTGCGGGCGGGCTATACAAAGTTATTGGGGATACTATTACAGCGATTGATTGGATGAATCCAATTATCACATCAGATGCGATACACTCGATAGTAGCAATTAATAAGTTAAGAAACGGAGGGTTGATTCTCGCATCAACACAGTTGGGATTGATTGCGTTGTCAGATTCTCAAAAGGCAGTTAACTATCTGAGTTTAAATGAAGTCCTCTACCAAAAAAATATTAGATCAGCAGGTACAACAAGGGAGGGAGTTGGATTTATAAAAGATGCTAGTAATAGCTATTTGTTGCAAACTAAAAATGGCTCGTTAACTCCTCACACTTTCAAAGCCACGAAATGCCTAGATAGTTACGAGATTAAATTTGAAGAAATTTATTTAAAAGAGAGAGGGGAAATAAATTTCTGCTCAAACCCCTACAATCACATTATCAAGTTAAGTGATAATAAATACTATGCATATGCCCACACGGAAGATGGATGGAAATATTATCTAGCTGATGTAGCTTCAATTTTAGATGAATTTGATGCGCCCCCATTTCTCAAAAACTCCATTGTCTTGTCTTCTGGCGAGCTAATGGGATACGACGTGAACAGTTCCATACATATTCAGTTGTCTAAGTTTAATTGGAAGGTGTTGCCTCCCTCAGAGACAGGTTGGAGCAGAATCACTTGTATCATAGAATTCAACGATACTTATTTGGTGTGCTCCTCTGGCAGTGGACTCAGTGAAATAGATAGCACTACTGGTGACATTTCAAAAAGTAAATTACTAGATAATCCCGATATTAGATTTGTTCGAGCGGGGCTTTTAAGTAGCAATGGAAATTTCTGGTTTACTACAAATATTGGACTCTTTCTTTATGATACAAGTGACGACAACTTGTATCAACTAGATAGCGAGAATGGTATTTGGGATGTCGACTTTGATTTCGGAGGAATTCACGAACTAAATGATACTATCGTTATCGAAGGAGATAGATTTGCTTATAGCATCAATGAGAAAGTAATAATCAAAAGTTTGAGTGAGGCAAACGTTGCACCAAAAATTTCTTTCCTCAAAGCCGAATGGCTCAATGAGAAGGGTGAGCTAGACTCCTCATACCCTATTTTTTCTAACTCTGCGTTTACTATCGGTAGCGGCTATCAGACACTTAATTTCAGCGTTGCATCCAATAGCTACGTTGAAAGCTACAAACATAAACTAGAGTTTAGAATACTCGGGTATATTGAAGATTGGCAAACTCACAACGCATCAAGTATGAATTTGGCTATTTCTGATATTGGCTATGGCAATTTTGAATTGCAAGCTCGGGTACAGTCACCCCATAGTAATGTTGAATACCCTATTAATTCTCTGCAATTCAAAATAAATCCACCGTTCTACTTAAGTCACTACGCCTACTTTCTATATGCCACCCTTATGATTATGTGTGTTTATTTATATCGAAAAGGCTATCTAAAATTATTGGCTTTAGCGGTTATAAATACCTCGCTAGTACAGAAGGTATTAGGTAGGTACGGTGCTGAGCATAAGAATAAAATAGAAGCATTAGCACAAAACAAAATTCGGCTTTTCAGTAATGTCTCGCACGAGCTTCGCACGCCACTGCAACTCATTATGAGCGAGTTAGGTAATTCGAAGAAAAGTGATTCAGAGGAAGAAAAGCTCAATATCACCGCGTTAGTCCACAATGTTCAAAGAATGGAAAACTTATTAGATCAAGTGAACACGGTAGACAAACTGGGTACTTCAACGCTTGAAAACTTTAGGTTGTACTCTGTAGATGATATTAAAATTATAGCTTCAAGTTTAGACTCATTAGTGAAAACAAAGCGCCAAGTACTCGATGTAAGTACACGAGGCACAGGCACTATTTCACTTTTAAAAGGTAGCTTAGAGTCGATTATTGGGAACCTCATTACTAATGCGGTTAAATTTACCGAAAACAATGGAGTAATTAAATTCTCGGCCGTTTTTGATGACGATAATCTAACATTGAGCGTTAAAGATAATGGGAAAGGTATTGACGAATCTAACCATCAAGAAATTTTCAAGCGTTACAAAAGAATAGATCCATCTCCCGAAGCAGCAGGCGAGGGAATTGGTTTGTCTTTAGTTAAAGAGTTGGTGGCTATGAATCAGGGCGAAATATCTGTCGACAGTTCGCTGGGCAAAGGTACCAAGTTTATTGTGACTTTCCCCATAGATGATATACAGCTTTTAAATAGTCAAAACGTAGATGAAAGTATTGATAGTAACTGGGAAGACAAGCCAGCTATCTTGTTAGTGGATGATAGCCGCCAACTTCGTAATCATCTTTTTAAATTATTCTCTTCAACCTATAAATGCCTTGTGGCTAGAGACGGCAAGCAGGCTCTAGATATTTTACAGATTCACCAAGTTAACCTAGTTATAACCGACCTTATGATGCCGGTTATGGGTGGGCTGAACTTTGTGGAAAAATTGCGTGATACCGATGCTTTACGATATTTACCTATTATCGTTTTAACGGCAAAAGTAGATGATGAATCGAAAGAAAGGGCATTGCAGGCGAATGTCGACTGTTTGCTTACTAAGCCTATCGCAGATGAAGAATTAATACTAAGAGTCAGGCATCTTGTAGCATTGAAGCGTACTCCATCAAACAATCTTTCGTCGTCAGACATGAATAAAAGCGAAGACAGCTGTATTTTATTGCCAGAACTTTCGTCAGAAAAAGATATGGCTTTTTACCTTAACTTTATCTCTGTTTTAGAAAAAAATTATAAAGATGAATATTTCACTAGAGATAAAGCTGCTGATTTATTACTAATGAGCCCCAGAAGTTTAAACCGAAAACTTTCAGAGCTATTCGACTACAACTTCAGCGAGTTTCTCTCGCGATTCAGAATCGACAAATCCAAAGCACTACTAGCAGGCGGTGACTCAGTTATTTCGGCCGCTATAAGCGTAGGCTTTGCTGGGCCATCCTATTTCTCGACCACATTCAAACGGATTATGGGTATTCCGCCGAAACAATATTCCGAAACCTTACAGATTAGTGCTGAACAGGAATAACAAAAAATTAATTCAATACTTATATGTATCTTCTACGCTCGGCCAGAAACCCAATAAACATGAATGCAAATACAAAACCTGCACCTTGGTACTGCCAAGGCAGGTAGGCAATAATGTGGTGCAGAAAAGGGGCACCATAAAGGGTTAATGCGCCATAACCAAAAGCACATAGCACTACAAAAAGGCTAACCCGAAGTATGAAATGATAGGGAGCTAAAATACGCTTTATATGGCTATTAATAATATCGCCGTAAACCACTAAAATAGTGGCCATAAGCATGATGCTCATTTCAGCGTAATAAGGGCTTAACGTGCGGGATAAGGCACTGAACAGTTCGTTCATACTGCTTTACTCATGATAACGACACCTACAACATAAAGGTGGCGTTATCATAACGATATATACGGTTTTGCTAAAGCGCTTTACTATAAAATACTTTGTTACACAGCCCTTTGATATACAGCGCTTTGTTAAACGTACTTTGCTACAAAGTGCTGTTTAGCATACTTACCGCTTTGTAGCCTTGTTCGATGGTGGCAATGCGATCGCCGGTTTGATCCCGCTCCACAAATTTATGCTCAATTCCAGCCAGCTTTCCATTCGCAAAAATCGTTTCAAAGTCGATAACGCCGGTGCCCACATCGGCAAAACTACCGTCTGTCGCCATGTCTTTTACATGCCACAATTTAAAACGACCAGGGTATTGCTTAAAGTAATCTACGGGGTCTTTACCGGCTTTAACTGCCCAGTATAAATCTAGCTCCATAGACACTAAATTCGGGTCAGTTTCAGTAATCAGTACATCCAGTGGAATTTCATCATCACGCACTTCAAATTCGAAGTCATGATTGTGGTACGCAAGGGTAATATCGGCTTTACTACACGCTTCGCCAATGGTGTTAAGTTTCTCAGCAAGCGCTTTGTAGGGCGCAATACCTTCGCCGCGCTGCGCTTCGCTAAGCCAAGGTACCACTAGGTATTTATGACCTACGGTTTGAGCATCTTCTAGCACTTGCTCTAAGTTATTATCGAAGTCATCTAGCTGAATGTGAGCAGACGGCGCCGTTAATCCTTCGCCTTTTAAAATAGTACTAATTTCTTTTGCGCTATGACCAAAGTAACCGGCGAATTCCAGTTCGTTGTAGCCCACCGCGCCCACTAACTTCAATGTAGCAGGTACGCTAACTTTCATGATGTCGCGAAGGGTATAA
This sequence comes from uncultured Alteromonas sp., assembly GCF_963976965.1. Classification (NCBI taxonomy): domain Bacteria; kingdom Pseudomonadati; phylum Pseudomonadota; class Gammaproteobacteria; order Alteromonadales; family Alteromonadaceae; genus Alteromonas; species uncultured Alteromonas sp. The sequence continues at coordinate 195,260 of NZ_CAXBMP010000005.1, read as the reverse complement.
AGCTGCAGTCCAATACTGCTGCTGGCCATACCATTTAAAGACTTAGCCGTGTGTGAATGTGCAAGTACGCTGGGTATGGCGGCGCAACCTGCACCTATTGCCGCGGCTTGAATAAACTGCCTGCGGGTGAAGGTGGAAGTGGTAATCATAGCATTCTCCTTAACGCGCCATTATGCGCTGTTACACAATTCGGGCTGGGCCAGTACTGCCCCTAGCAATGAGTTCAAACGGCATAATAACTTTTGGTGCTTTACGAATTTTGCCGTTAATTACATCTATCAATAAGCTAACTGCCGTTCGGCCGAACTCTTCGGCTGGCTGGGCAATTGTGGTTAATGGTGGGTCGCAAAATGCCGAAAAGGCAATGTCATCAAATCCCGCGACTGAAATATCTTCAGGTATACGCAGGCCAGCTTGTTTTAATGCTTGCATAGCACCTATTGCGGTTTCATCGTTTTCACAAAATACCGCAGTGGGCTTGTCTGCTTGCTGTGCAATGGTTACGCCGGCGTTATAGCCTGCTTGAAGCGTGAAGTCGCCGGGAAATAAGAGATTTTCATCGAAGGCAATATTGGCGTCGTTTAAAGCATCTTTATAGCCCGATAGTCTGTCTTGCGTAAGCGGGCTGGAGTGAGGGCCTTTTATCATGGCAATACGAGTATGGCCCAAGCCTAACAGGTGTTCGGTCATGGCTTTCGCTGCGGCACGGTTATCAAGCGACACAGTAGGGTAATTACCCTCATCAATTACTTCACAGGCATTTACCATGGGTAACAGGCCATTGTCGTTAATCATGCTGTTGTCGAATGGGTTTAACGCGCGTAATTGAATAAGTCCATCGGCCTGAGAGGTGCTAACCATTTTTGCGTAATGGCTTTCAATGTCAGGGTTACCTAATGTATTTGCTAGTAAAATGGAGTAGCCCAATTCGGCCGCCGTTTCTTGCATGCCGCTAATTACCCGCGCAAAAAATACATTCGCGACAGTAGGAACCAACACAACCAAGTTGTGGGTTTTTCCCGAACGAAACTTTACCGCCATTAAGTTGGGCTTGTAGCCCACAAGGTCTACTGCCGTCATTACTTTGGTACGGGTTTTCGGAGAAACGCGTTCGGGTTGTTGAAGTGCCCGAGAAACTGTTGCTACCGAAACGCCAGCGCTATCAGCAACATCTCTAATATTTGCCATTTACTCGTGTCTTGTCTTTATTCACTTGTTTGCTAACCAATTGCATTAATGTAACCGATATCATTTGAGATTTAGAATACGGATCTTTCTTAAAAAATCCAGTACTAAGTGTATATTTTTTGTAAATGGTTTAGAGGTCTCAATTCATTTATTCACTATTTTAAGACAAAAAACGCTTGTTTAAGGGCTGTTTAAGTTATTTTCTTAAACTTAAGTTTAACAAAAAGCGCTCAAATACATTGACAGATAAAAATGTAATCCGTTACATTTTAAATATAGTTACAATAATGCAACAAGTTTGCAGTGAGCAAGCTTGATACTAGTAGCGTTTACTGGTTAAGCACTGCACCACAACAGGAGCTACGCAGCATGGCGAAAATGCAAAAAATAAGATTAGGAATGATTGGTGGTGGTGAAGGCGCATTTATTGGTGCGGTTCATCGCAACGCATTCGGGTTAGATGGCCAGTACGATTTGGTATGTGGAGCCTTTAGTCGCGACCCCAGCAATAATGAAAGTACGGCAGATAGTGTAGGCGTTGAACATAGCCGTACCTATGCCTCGTGGGAAGACATGCTAGAAAAAGAGGCTGCGCTTCCAGAGCAGCAACGCATGCAAGTGGTGTCTATTGTTACGCCGAACCATTTACACGTACCTATTTCAGTGGCCGCGATAAAAGCGGGTTTTCACGTGTTCTGCGAAAAGCCCGCTGGTGTTGGCTTAGGCGAAGTAAAAGATTTACAAGACTTACTCCATAGTACCGACAGATTATACGGTTTAGCGCACACCTACTTAGGTTATCCCATGGTGTGGCAAGCGCGCCACATGGTTCAAAGCGGCATGCTAGGTAACATTCGTAAAGTGTTTGTTGAGTACCCACAAGGGTGGCTGTCGGCAAATGAAGAAACCCACAACAAACAGGCCAAATGGCGTACCGACCCAAGTTTAGCCGGCGGCAGCGGCTGTATGGGCGATATTGGTACACACGGTTTTGGGCTTGCTGAGTTTGTTTTAGATGATGCTATAACGGCCTTGTGTGGTCAGCTATACACGCACATCGAAGACAGGCAGTTAGATGACGATGGCGCAGCGCTGATTAAAACCAAGAAGGGTGCTACTGGTGTATTGATTGCCAGCCAAGTGTGCGCAGGTGAAGAAAACGCCTTAAAGATAAAAGTATATGGCGATAAAGGCGGATTAGAGTGGCATCAAATGGAACCAAACTCTGTGGTATATCGCCCCATTGGCCAGCCATATCAAGTTTTCCGTGCAGGACTAGGACAACCCGGTTTGTGCGACGAAGCTGTTAATCGTTGCCGCATTCCAGGTGGGCACCCCGAAGGTTACCTAGAAGCCATGGCGAATTTATATAACGACTTTGCCACAGCTGTTCGTAGCGAATCAGACCAAACAAGCAGCAAAGCAAGTGGTGTACCTGGCATTAATTCCGGTCTTCGAGGAATGGCGTTTATAGATGCCATGTTGGCCAGTAGTGAAAGTGAGACTAAGTGGGAAACCGTCAGCCCAGTTGGAACAGAATAAGTGGAGCATGTGGCAATGGAACAACAAGCAAACGAAGCAAAACCAATTAAAGGCCCTGCCGTCTTTTTAGCCCAATTTATGGGGAAAGAAGCCCCCTTCGATACACTTGAAAACATGGCCAAGTGGGCCGCCTCATTGGGGTATAAAGGCATTCAAGTGCCTACCGATCCGGCACTATTCGATTTAGAAAAAGCAGCAGAAAGCCAAGAATACTGTGACGAAGTTGCCGCTACCTGTAGGGCAGCGGGCGTTGAAATTACCGAGTTATCAACGCACTTGCAGGGGCAGTTGGTAGCGGTACACCCTGCGTACGATGAGCTATTTGATAACTTTGCGCCAGCACATTTACACGGCAACCCAAAAGCACGTACTGAATGGGCAGTGAACCAGCTTAAGTGCGCAGCTATTGCCAGCAAACGCTTAGGACTAAACGCCCACGCTACCTTCTCGGGTGCCTTGATGTGGCATTTGGTGTACCCATGGCCGCAGCGTCCTGCTGGGTTAGTTGAGCAAGGGTTTGCCGAGCTAGCCAAGCGTTGGTTACCTATTCTAGATGCCTTCGATGAGGCTGGGGTAGATGTATGTTATGAAATTCACCCCGGTGAAGATTTGCATGATGGCGCTACCTTCGAGATGTTTTTGGCCGCAGTAGATAACCATCCTCGTGCCAATATTTTGTTCGACCCCAGTCACTTTGTGCTACAGCAGCTTGATTATCTCGACTTTATCGACAGATACCACAGCCGTATAAAAATGTTTCATGTGAAAGATGCCGAGTTCAACCCAAATGGCAGAAGTGGTGTTTACGGTGGTTACCAAGATTGGAAAGACCGCCCAGGGCGTTTTCGTTCTCTTGGCGATGGACAAGTCGATTTCAAAGGCATTTTCAGCAAACTGACTCAATACGGATTTAGCGGATGGGCTGTGCTCGAATGGGAATGCTGTTTAAAAGATTCAGCGCAAGGTGCCGCTGAAGGTGCGCCTTTTATTGCTGAGCATATTATTCAGCCAACCCGCTACGCGTTCGATGATTTCGCCGGTGGCGAGGTAAGTGAAACGAAAAACAACCGCATTTTGGGCATAAGCGAATAACGCTGCCCCGCTGACACAGGATAATAAGAATCATGATAACCCTACGTCTTAGCACCATGATGTTTTTACAGTTCTTTATTTGGGGCGGCTGGTTTGTCACCTTGGGAACGTACTTAGCCAGCACCTTATCGGCCAGTGGTAGCCAAATGGGAATGGCATTCTCTACCCAAAGTTGGGGCGCGATTATTGCGCCTTTTATCGTGGGGCTAATTGCCGACCGCTTCTTTAACGCTGAACGTATTTTGGGTGTGCTGCATTTGTGTGGCGCGGTGCTGATGTACATGATGTATCAGGCGGGTGATTTCACCACCTTTTACCCGTACGTACTAGGCTACATGATTGCGTATATGCCAACCCTTGCATTGGTGAATTCAGTGGCTTTTGGCCAAATGACAAACCCTTCAAAAGAGTTCGGTAAAATTCGTGTGTGGGGCACCGTGGGCTGGATTGTTGCGGGCTTACTTATTAGTTACGTGTTTTCTTGGGATTCCACATCAGCAATTGCTGATGGCATGCTTAGAAACACCTTTATGTTATGTGCAATAGCGTCGTTAGCATTAGGTATATTCAGCTTTACCTTACCCGCAACACCGCCAAAAGCGGCAGGCCAAAAGACTGGCTTGCGCGATGTGTTGGGGTTAGATGCGCTAGCGTTACTTAAAGATAAGAACTTCTTTATCTTCTTTTTATCCTCTGTACTTATTTGTATTCCTCTTGCGTTTTACTACCAAAATGCCAATCCGTTCTTAACGGAAATTGGTGTTGAAAATGCCACAGGAAAAATGACGCTAGGTCAGGTTTCTGAAGTGTTATTCATGCTGGCTCTACCTGTTTTTCTTAACAAGTTTGGCATTAAAGCTACCTTACTAATTGGCATGGCGGCATGGGTAATACGGTATGCCTTATTCGCCTTTGGTAATGCAGACGAAGGGCTGTTTATGCTGATAGTGGGTATCGCCTTACACGGTATTTGCTACGACTTTTTCTTTGTGTCAGGGCAAATTTATACCGATGCCAAAGCGGGTGACCGCATCAAAAGTGCAGCTCAAGGATTAATCACCCTCGCAACGTATGGAATAGGTATGCTGATTGGTTTTGCAGTAGCCGGAAAAATAACAGACGAGTACACCACGGCAACATCTCACAGTTGGCAAGATATTTGGTTGTTCCCTGCAGGCTTTGCGGCGGTTGTTTTGGTTATTTTCTTAGTGCTGTTTAAATCTGAAAAGGTGAGTACTGATGCATAACGAACGCAGGCGCAGCTTAATGAAGGCAATGGCGCTAACGGGCGCTGGTGTATTGGCACCTGCTGCGTTTAACAGCGCTCATGCAGCCAATACAGCAGGGAATACAGCAACCAATGCTACAGCCAATCCATCAGAGCACGGCATGAAACAATCATCGCTAAAAGGCAATATTAATCATTCTGTTAGTCGCTGGACTTACGGCGACCTTTCCATAGAAGCGTTATGTAAAACCGTAAAGCAACTTAACTTTGCGGCTATTGATTTGGTGGGGCCGGAAGATTGGCCTGTACTGAAACAGTACGGTATTGATTCTTCTATGTGTAATGGCGCTGAAATTAGCCTTGAAGATGGCTTCATTCACAGTGAACTGCACGACGAATTAGAAGCGCGATACTTAAAGCATATCGACCTAGTGGCAGATGCTGGTTACACCAACCTAATTTGTTTTAGTGGCAATGCACGCGGCATGAGCAAAGAGGAAGGGCTAGATAATGCGGTGGCGGGTTTAAAGCGCATTTTACCTCATGCACAGAAGCGTGGCGTGGTGATCTTTATGGAGCTGTTTAATAGCAAAATAGATCACCCTGATTATATGGCCGATAGTTCAAAATGGGGTGTTCAGCTATGCAAGCGCCTTAATAGTAAGCACTTTTCTTTGCTGTACGACATCTATCATATGCAAATTAACGAAGGCGATATTATTCGCACCATTCGCGATTTTCATCCTTATTTTGGTCACTATCACACCGCCGGTGTGCCAGGACGAAACGAAATTGGTAGTACTCAAGAGCTGTATTATCCAGCCATTGCTAAGGCCATTTTAGAAACAGGTTTCGATGGGTATTTAGCGCAAGAGTTTATTCCAACACCAGATACAAAAGCAGGCAGAATTGAGTCGCTTAAAGAAGCGATCAGTATCTGCGACGTATGACTTTACAAGCAAACACCATACATGAAGTACGTGTTTAAGGGGACATAACATGGCGACGAACGAGTACGACGCAATCGTAGTAGGTTCAGGTATTAGCGGAGGCTGGGCAGCTAAAGAGCTCACCGAGAAAGGCCTAAAAGTGCTCATGCTTGAGCGCGGTAAAAACATCGAGCACATTAAAGACTACAAAAACGCACACAAAGAAGCGTGGGACTACCCACATCGCGACCTGCCTACACAGGCGATGAAAGTAGATTACCCTGTGCTTAAGCGAGATTATCCGCTTAATGAATCTACTAACGGCATGTGGGCGAACGAAGTAGAAAACCCCTACACAGAGGATAAGCGTTTTGACTGGTATCGAGGCTATCACGTAGGTGGACGCTCGCTTACTTGGGGCCGTCAGAGTTACCGATTAAACAAAGCTGACTTTGAAGCGAATGGTAAAGAAGGCGTAGCGGTAGATTGGCCTATTCGTTACGAAGATGTAGCCCCTTGGTATGACTACGTAGAAAAGTTTGCTGGTATTAGCGGAAACCGTGATGGTTTAGACGTATTACCCGATGGCATCTACCAGCCTGCTATGGCGCTAAACTGCGTTGAAAAAGACGTGGCTGCTCGAGTGCAAAAAGCCTATAGCGGTGCTCGCCATATTATTTCCGGTCGCACCTCAAACATGACAGAGCCGAAGCCAGAACACGGACGTGCAAATTGTCAGTACCGTAATAAGTGCTGGTTGGGCTGTCCATTTGGTGGCTATTTCAGTACTCAGTCTTCAACGCTTCCAGCAGCAATGAAAACCGGTAACTTAACGCTTCGTCCTTTCTCTATTGTAAAAGAAATCTTGTTTGATAAAGACAAGAAGCGCGCCACTGGCGTTGAAATTATTGATGCTGAAACCAACGAAACATACGTTTTCAAAAGCAAAATCGTGTTTGTGAATGCCTCTGCATTCAATTCATCGTGGTTGCTTATGAACTCTGCCACCGATGTATGGGATGGCGGTTTAGGTAGCAGCAGCGGTGAATTAGGTCATAACGTGATGGATCACCATTTCCGGGTAGGTGCGTCAGCGCAAGTTGAAGGCTACGACGACAAGTATACATATGGTCGCCGCCCAAGTGGCTTCTATGTTCCGCGCTTTAGAAATTGGGGCGATGACAAACGAGATTACTTGCGTGGGTTTGGTTATCAAGGTGGCGCTAGCCGCTCAGGTTGGCGACAAGATGTGGCCGAGTTAGGCGTTGGTGCAGGCTTAAAAGAGGCTATGTCAGAACCCGGTGGTTGGACAATAGGCATGACTGCCTTTGGTGAAATGTTACCTGACCATTCAAATCGCATTTATCTGAACAAAAAAGTAAAAGACAAGTGGGGTTTGCCCGTACTCGCTATGGATGTTGAGATAAAAGAAAACGAACTGAAAATGCGTAAAGACATGCAGCAAGATGCCATCGATATGTTTGAGGCTGCTGGGCTTAAAAACGTGAATGGCTGGGATGCAGACTACGCACCAGGCATGGGTATACATGAAATGGGTACTGCACGTATGGGCCGAGATGCTAAAACCTCAGTGCTAAACGGTCACAATCAAGTATGGGATGCTCCTAACGTATTTGTTACCGATGGTGCGTGTATGACATCCGCAAGTTGTGTAAACCCATCACTTACCTATATGGCACTTACCGCTCGCGCGGCTAGCTTTGCCGTAGAAGAGTTAAAGCGGAGGAACTTGTAATGGAACGTAGAGACCTATTAAAACTCATTGCTACCGCCACAGGTACTGCCCTTGTGGGTGGTAAAGCACTTGCTTATGACATTGTTGCCCCTGTGCCTTTGTCTGAAACCGGGTTTTCGAAGGAAGATGTGGCTCTCATTAACGAAATGGCGGAAGTTATTATTCCGCAAACCGATACACCAGGAGCAAAAGCCGCCAATGTCGGCTTGGTAATTCCGGTGATTGTTGCCGATTGTTATACCCCGAAGTTACAAAAAGCGTTTAAAGAGGGCATTAAGACAATTAATGTTCGTAGCAATGAAGCATTTAAAAAAGACTTCCTGCTATTAAGTAGTACGCAGCGCGAAACCTTGTTTACAAAGTTAGATACAGAAGCGAAAGCCGCTAATTTGACAGAAGGTATTAGCAACGGTATTCCAACAGCAAAACCGAGCCAATGGGAGCCCGGCAGTGAAGGCCCGATCCCGCACTATTTCACGTTACTAAAACAACTTACTTTGTATACCTTTTTCACTTCGCAGGTAGGCGCCACCAAGGTGCTACGCTATGTGGCCATTCCCGGTTACTACAACGGTGAGCTGCCTTACGAAAAAGGCGACAAGGCGTGGGCGACTTAAGGCTTTCACGAAAAAATAAATTAGCTGCGAAACCAAATACATAGTGCAACGAAAATAAATAGTGCAGCGGAAAATAAATAGTGCAGGGAAAATACATGAAATTACATAAACACGGATTGCCTAAACTGGCGACCAACACAGCCTTTTCTTTAAAAGCGGGCGCTCAAATAGCATTAGCTGCTTTATTAGCAACATCAATAGCACCTTTGGCTTTTGCTGAGAGTGTCGAGCAACTAGAGCGCGCTGAACGCGAAAAACAAGCAGCGAAAACAGAAGTGTGGGAGCCAGTACCTGCAGTGGTAAGTGCTAAAAAGAACGAGCTTCCTTCTGACGCTATCCCTTTATTAACAAGCGATATGTCAGCGTGGGCGTCGGTAAAAGGTGGTGACGCCAAATGGGATTTCGCAAACGGTGAGCTTACGGTAAAGCCGGGCGCAGGCGATATTAAAACCAAACAAGGTTTTTGTGACGTGCAGCTTCACGTAGAGTGGAAAGTACCGCAGCCAGAGCCTGGTATGGAAGGGCAGCAGCGAAATAATAGCGGGATTTTCTTTCAGCAACGCTATGAAGTTCAGGTGCTAGATTCTTACAACAATGCCACTTACCCAAATGGGCAAGCGGGCAGTGTGTATAAGCAGACTATTCCGTTAGTAAACGCTATGCGCGCACCTGGTGAATGGCAAGAATACGATATTATTTTTAAAGCGCCGGTATTCGATGGTGACTTGCTTGAATCACCAGGGTACGTAACCGTTATTCACAACGGCGTGGTGGTGCAAAACCATGTAGAGATTCAGGGCACTACCGAGTGGATAGGTGCACCTAAATATAAAGCCCATGGTTGTGAGCCTATTCAGCTTCAAGATCATGGTAACTTAGTCAGCTTTAGAGACATGTGGGTGCGAGAGCTGTAAGTAATAAGCGCAAGTTTTTTGCTGATAAACAGCGAAGCGCTATATAACAATCAGTACATACTGCCAGCAGGTTTTCATGATAAACCTGCTGGCAGTTTTTTATTAGCATCTTTATAAATTTTTAAAGCGCCTTGTCTTCCCAATCAGTGAAGTATTGCACCAAATAATCAATGGCCATTCGAACCCTAAGCGGCATGAAGCGTTTGTTCTGATATACAATCCAACTGCTTGCCCCGTCGCCCCAGTAAGGCTGCAATATAGGCTGTAGTCTTCCCGCCTCAACCGACGCACTAAACGTGCTTTTAGGCATATAGCCAATACCCAAACCCTGCTCACACGCGGCAAGTACCGCATTTGCGTTATTACTGCGCCAGCGGCCTTTCACCTTTATATTCTCAAGCTTTCCATTTTCTGAAAACTTCCATACATCGTTGTTAGAAATCACGCAGCTATGTTTTTTCAATTCACTGGGGTGGGAGGGTTCGCCACATTGCGCTAAGTAATCCCGGGTGGCAACGGCCATCATGGGTCTTTCAATCAGTTTACGTGCTATTAAACTTGAGTCGGCCAGTTCTCCATAGCGAATAACAAAGTCTACATCGTCTTCCACAAAATTAACCATGCGACTATTAAAGTCCATATCCACAGTAAGCTCTGGATGCGCTAACGCAAACTGCATTAATGCGGGTGCCACGGCGTGCTCGGCAAACCCGCCCGCGGCGCTTACTCGTAGAACGCCATCAAGTGTTACCTGTTGATGGCTCACCTGCTCATTGGCTTGTTGAAGGCCAATAAGCAAGTCTTTAGCGTGCTGGTAATAAAGTGCGCCGTTTTCGGTTAAATTCACTTGGCGGGTAGAGCGAGCCAATAAAACACAGCCAACTCGCTCTTCAAGACGCGCAACTTGCCTGCTGATGTGGCTGGTACTGCAACCTAGTTGCTTGGCCGCAGCTGAAAAGCCTTTGCGCTCGGCTACCGCTACAAATTCTATAATGCCTTCAAAGCTTTCCATCTTAACTTTCCATTTATTCAACTTCGCGGTGTTGTAGATTCATTTTACGTTTTAAAGATTATTGTTGCTATATAGCAATAGTGATTTAACTATTTCGCATATTATCAAGTTATCAGGGATATTCTATAGTATATGCACTTGATTACTACGGCGCAGCTGATGTGCCTTACGCATAGGAAGAACCCATGAAAAAGATACTTATCCCAGTAACAAACCACGCAACACTAGGAACTACTGACCAAGCGAACGGTACTTATTCGCCGGAGATCACCCATGCAATCGATGTTTTTAATAAACACGGCATAGATTACGATATCGCGTCTATCAATGGTGGTGCTATCCCTATTTACGGTACCGATATCGAAGGTGACGATGTTAATGCCGCCGTGTTAAATAACGAAGACTTTAAACAGCGCACCAGCAACAGCGTGAGCGTATCAAACGTGAACATTGATGAATATGATGCGGTGTTCTATCCAGGTGGCTTTGGTTTATTGTCAGACTTAGCAAGCAACGAAGACTTTGCCAAGTTGTCTGCTGCCCATTATGAAAATGGCGGTATTATTGGCGCGGTTTGCCACGGCCCTGCAGCACTGTTACCTATTAAGCTTAGTAATGGCGAAGACTTAATTGCGAGCAAAGCAATTACCGGTTTCACCCGCGAAGAAGAAGTGGATTACGGCACTATTAACGATATTCCGTTTTTACTTGAAGAAGCGCTAGCCCGTAAAGCGGCTAAATTCAGTAAAGTTCAGCCATGGAATGTACATGTGATTGAAGATGAACGCGTTATCACGGGTCAAAATCCAGCAAGTGCTCATGCGGTTGCAGAAGCTATAGTTAGCCATCTAAATAGCTAACTACCTAAATGGGTATTTAAGTAAGATTGATGAGGCGTTTAAAACGCCTCTTTGTATATCTGCGCGATATCTTGTTTGCTTAGTACTCTTGGGTTGTTGCGTAATAACCTAGTCACCTTGCTCGCTTCTTCTGCCAACAGGGGAATGGCATCGTCGCTAATATCAAAATCACGCAGTGTAGCGGGGATCTCTACTTTTCTGCACAGCGCTTCAATGGCATCCACTACCTGATTAGCAATCTCTAACTGACTTTTATTGGCAACGGGTAAATGTAAAAAGCCCGCCACATCAATAAAGCGCTGTTGGCATGCCCCTATATTCCAGCGCATAACATGGGGCAACATAACTGCATTGCTCATACCGTGGGACAAATGAAAGCGACCGCCAAGCGGATAAGCAAGCGCATGCACCGCTCCCACGCCTGCGTTACCAAACGCTAACCCTGCCATTAAACTTCCGGTTGCCATGTCTTCCCGTGCTTTAACATCGTGGCCGTTTGCATAGGCGACAGGAAGTGAATGAAAGATAAGTGTCATCGCCTTGCTGGCCAACGCGTCAGTAATAGGGCTGGCATTAACGGACAAGTAGGCCTCCAGCGCATGCACAAATGCATCTACCCCACTGGCGGCAGTAATGTGTTTGGGGCAGCTTAATGTCATTTCAGGCGTCACAATGGCCACGTCAGGTAATAGGTAGTCACTTACAATGCCTTTTTTAACGTGCGCAATAGGGTCGGCTAGTATGGCAATATTAGTGACTTCTGAACCCGTGCCCGCCGTGGTAGGAATGGCAATAAGGGGTAATGCGCGGCCTGCAACCAAGTTCTCGCCAAACAAGTCTGCAATATTCCCCGTGTAATCAAACGTAGCCGCAAGTACTTTAGCGCTGTCTATCGCGCTCCCACCGCCAACGGCAATAATTCCGTCTACCTTATGTTGTTTTAGTCGAGCAAGCCTTTGTTCAATAATGCTTATTTCAGGTTCAGGAGGAATATCGTCTATCACAATAGGGCATTCGCAATTCAGCTCATTGGTAACATGGCTAAGAGCACCAGATTGGCTTACGCCCTTATCGGTAATAATGGCAGGTGCTTTTATATTTAATCTTGAAAGCTCATGAGCAAGGCTCGCTAACGCCCCTTCACCTGTAATGAGTTTATTGGCTGATTTGAAGACCGACACCTGCATAGTACACCTGCTGAAAAAACTGAGCCTGATGACAATGTAATGGGAATAGCATGTGTTTACAAATTAGTAACAATGATAATGGTCGAAAAAGGAAATGATTTGAGAAGTGTAGTTAAGAGTCTAATAGATATAAAAGAACCGCAAACAACGTTTGCGGCTCTTTAGTCGTGGCTCTAATAGTCAGCGTTAGCTTTCTAATAATTACCTATCGACTACTTAGCTTTGCCTTGCTTAGCAACGGCATCCATCATCGCCTTAATGGCTTCTGGATCGCCCAAGTACTCTTTAGAGATAGGCTTCAAGTTTTCGTCTAGCTCGTATACCAAAGGTACGCCAGTTGGAATATTTAAGCTTAGTACGTCTTCATCAGACATACCATCTAAGTATTTAACCAATGCACGAAGGCTGTTGCCGTGAGCCGCGATAATAACGCGCTTGCCAGCTTGAATGTCTGGGCGAATAACATCGTGCCAGTAAGGCAGTACACGCTCGATAGTCATCTTCAAGCTTTCACCACGAGGAAGAATCTCGGCATCAACGTTGTTGTAACGACGATCGACTCCTGGGAAGTGTTCGCTGTCAGTATCGACCGCTGGTGGTGGAATATCGAAACTACGACGCCAAACTTTAACTTGCTCTTCACCATGCTTAGCAGCCGTTTCAGCTTTGTCTAAACCTGTAAGCGCACCGTAGTGACGCTCGTTCAAACGCCAGTGACGTTCAACAGGTAGGTAATGTTGACCCATTTCTTCCAAAGAGATATTCAACGTTTTGATAGCACGAAGCAATACAGACGTGTAAGCCTGATCGAATTCAAAACCTGCGTCCTTCATTAACTGACCAGCGGTTTTAGCTTGTGCTACACCTGTGTCAGTTAAATCAACGTCGTGCCAACCAGTGAAACGATTTTCAAGGTTCCACTGACTTTCTCCATGACGAATAAGTACCAGTTTATACATAGTAAGGTTACCTGCGGCGTTAAAGTGAAAATGCCCAACGAATGCCAATGAAATGGTGCGTCAGACGGATACGAAAAAAAGATGATCGCTATCATCGTTGATCGGCAACGAAAAATCCAGTTTCGAAAAGCCAAGTTTAACAGGTAAGACTAGCCAAATAGTGATGCAGACCCCTTTAGTATCAACATAAACTGCTTAGCTAACGGTGTGAAATCAACATGAACTTTTTTTCACATTGTTACCGTATACAACTATAAGTGAGAGTAGTTAGGAGCGCTAATTCCTTCTAAGGCGAAATAAGAGTGCGAAATGGCACTGCAATTCATCTAGTAAAAGCGCTCCCTGACTTGCTCCTAGAACTATATTTATGACAGGCAAATAAGGATGGTGAGCGCGTGAAATATCAATCTTTTTCTAATATCGATGTCGATGGCAATTCCTTCAAGGCAATTAGCTTTGACAAAGTAAATGAGAACTTTGCGCTCGACCGATTACCGTATTGTATTAAAATTCTTCTTGAAAACTTACTTCGTCATGAAAATGAAGAGTTTGTTACCAGTGATGACATTGAACAAGTTGCCACGTGGAATACAGAGAATCACGTTGAGCATGAAGTATCTTTTGTTCCTGCCCGCGTCATCTTGCAAGATTTCACTGGTGTGCCAGCTATTGTTGATTTGGCCGCTATGCGGGATGCAGTGAATAAGTTAGGCGGCGATGCTCAAACTATTAATCCGCTAAATCCCGTAGAGTTAGTTATCGACCATTCAGTAATGGTTGATTTCTTTGCAGAAGAAAACGCGTTAGAGAAAAACACTGACGTTGAAATTGAGCGTAATAAAGAGCGCTACCAATTTTTAAAGTGGGGGCAATCTAGCTTCGACAACTTCAAAGTTGTGCCTCCTGGTCGAGGAATAGTCCACCAAGTTAACCTTGAATACCTTGCACGTGTTGCCTTCACGAAACAAGAGGGTGATGACACCCTAGTGTATCCCGATACGCTAGTAGGTACCGATTCACACACCACTATGATTAATGGGCTTGGCGTACTTGGTTGGGGTGTAGGCGGTATTGAAGCTGAAGCGGCTATGTTGGGCCAACCCGTTACTATGCTTCTACCTAAAGTTGTTGGGTTTCGTTTAGACGGTGAATTGCCGACGGGCGTGACAGCAACGGATATGGTGCTGACTATTACCCAGCAACTACGTGCACATGGGGTTGTGGGTAAGTTCGTAGAATTCTATGGCCCAGGCTTGAAGCACTTAACCACAGCCGATCGTGCCACTATTGCCAATATGGCACCGGAATACGGCGCAACCTGCGGTATTTTCCCTATTGATGAAGTTGCGCTCGATTACCTGCGCTTGACTGGGCGGGACGAGTCGCAAATTAAACTTGTTGAAGCGTATGCGAAAGAAAGTTCGCTATGGCACGATGACTTTACTAAAGATGCCGAATATCACGAAACGTTAGAGTTAGACTTAAACGACGTTGTCCCCTCGATTGCAGGGCCAAAACGCCCTCAAGATAGAATTGCACTAGATAACGCTGCAAAAGCATTCAATGAATGGCATCGCTCGCAGATTGATGTGAAAGTGCTAGACGAAGAAACTGAATTTGTCGCCGAAGGCGGTGCAGTACCTGAAGTCAATGAAGAGCATGATTCGTATGTAGAATTCCGTGGTAATAAATTTAACTTAGAAGATGGTGCCATTGTTATTGCGGCCATTACGAGTTGTACCAACACATCAAACCCCTCGGTGCTTATTGGAGCGGGGTTACTAGCGAAAAAAGCGGCGGAAAAAGGCTTAACCCGTAAGCCTTGGGTAAAAACGTCTTTAGCCCCAGGCTCGCAGGTGGTGACTCAGTACCTTGAAGATGCAAACTTGATGGACCCACTCGAAACTCTCGGTTTCAACCTTGTGGGTTACGGTTGCACTACCTGTATTGGTAACTCGGGACCCTTGCCTGATGCTATTAGCGATGCAATTAAAAAGGCCAAGCTTACTGTTACCTCTGTATTGTCAGGTAACCGGAACTTCGAGGGTCGTATTCATTCAGATGTTGCGGCCAACTATTTAGCGTCGCCACCATTGGTTGTCGCTTATGCCTTAGCGGGTAATATGAATATTGATATTACTAAAGAGCCACTAGGGTTGGGCAACAATGGTGAGCCAGTGTATTTGAAAGATATTTGGCCTAGTGAAGATGAAATTCAAAGCCATATAGCTGAACATGTCACCAGTGATATCTTTAAAGCAAAATATGCCGACGTATTTAAAGGCAGTGGTGTGTGGAATGACCTAACGGTAAGTTCAACATCGGTATACGATTGGCCTGACTCTACTTATATTAAACATCCGCCATTTTTCCAAACAATGGGCGAAGAACCCGAAGCACTTAGTGCTATCGAGAACGCAAGATGTTTGGTGAAAGTGGGCGATTCAATTACCACCGACCACATTTCTCCGGCAGGCGCCATAGCGCCAGACAGCCCTGCAGGCGAGTATTTGCAAGCAGAAGGCGTAAATACCAAAGATTTCAATTCATACGGTTCAAGGCGGGGTAACCACGAGGTGATGATGCGCGGTACTTTTGCGAATGTGCGACTGCAAAATCAGTTGGCTCCGGGTACTAAAGGCAGTGCTACCACGCATTATCCTAGTGGTGATGCCATGTCTATATACCATGCGGCCATGCGTTATCAAGACGAGGGTGTTGCTGCGGTAGTTGTAGGTGGGAAAGAATACGGTACAGGCTCTAGCCGAGATTGGGCTGCTAAAGGGCCTTCTTTGATGGGCGTGAAAGCGGTCATGGTAGAAAGCTATGAACGTATTCACCGTTCAAATCTAATTGGTATGGGTATCTTACCGTTGCAGTTTAAGCCGGGCGACAGTGCGAGTAGCTTAGGAATTAAAGGTAATGAAACTTTCTCAATTGGTGCAGTAAGCCGTGACCAAAAAGACGTGGATGTCACCGTAACGTCTGATGCAGGCGAATCACAAACATTCTCGATGGATATTCGAATCGATACATCGAACGAATTCACGTATTTCGAAAATGGCGGTATTTTGCACTATGTAATTCGTCAATACTTGAAGAAATAGGGATTGGATAAACAGCGGCGTTTAGCGTTTTAGTATGCTGGCGAGTCAACGTAAAAAGCCCGATGAAACATCGGGCTTTTTTGTAGCGTAACGGATAAATAAATAGAATCGCTTAGAGCAGATTATCTCTTTAATGTTAGAGCCAATTGCCGCACGTTTTTCGCAGCGTAAGTCTTGCGCTTTCGCTCCGTACAGAGCAATATGTTCCTCTACGTAAGGTTGCATCGCAGTTCTAAAATCTTCTGGCAACGCATCCCGAATAGAGCGAAAAGAACGATTCCACTCCGCGGTTTTTTGTTCCATAGCGACTTTTAACCACAGCCAACCCTCTTCATAATTAGGCTCGATACCCCACCCCTGAAAATACATTTGAGCTAAGTAATACTGAGATGATTTATTACCTAATTTCGCGCCTTCTAATAATTTAGTATGGGCTTCTTCGTAATTTTCAGCTTTTAATGCGAACAACCCACTTTCAACAATCGAAAGGTATTCGGTTTTCCACATTTGATCTTTAGTTCGTAATTGGGCTTCTGCCGCCGTTGATATCAGTGTGCCCGTGCATAACAACGCAAAAACTATTGCCTTCATATTGGTTTCCATTCCTTTAAGTAATAGATTTATTAGCATTATTTAATACTGTTACAGCTAAATCTTCAAATTTAGAGTGTTAGTAAATATTTCGTGGTTAGTCGCCACCCACAATTTGTACTTGTGGAATGTCGGTATCGCCCTTAATAACTTTGAAAATAGCATCTTGTACTAAGGTTCGCATACCGTCTTGGGTGGCTTGTTTTTTCATTTCTGCAACACTGGCTTCTTTATAAACCAAAGAGCGTAGTTCAGGCGTCATTCCAAGTAGTTCATGAACCCCTGTTCTGCCTTTGTAGCCCGTGTTACCACACTCTTCGCAGCCTTTTGCTCTGTAGAGTTTGAGCGGAGAAGGCAACGCTAATTCATCTAGCATCTGCGCGCCGTACTGCCGTTTAATGAAGGCCATGTCAGTATCACTGGCTACATACTCTTCCTTACACTTACCACAAAGGGTTCGAATAAGACGCTGGGCTAATATACCTACACAGGCATCTGAAAAGTTCACGGGATCTAACCCCAAATCTAACAAACGGGTAATGGTTTCAGGGGCAGAGTTGGTATGCAGTGTAGATAACACCAAGTGGCCAGTAAGCGAGGCTTCAATGCCAGCATGAGCTGTTTCTTTGTCACGCATCTCACCAATAAGAATAATATCGGGGTCGGCACGCAAAAATGCCCGTAGGGCGTTAGCAAATGTGAAGCCTATTTTGGGGCTTACCTGAACCTGCTGTAAACCGGGTTGAGTAATCTCTACGGGGTCTTCTGCTGTCCATATTTTCTTTTCTGGGGTGTTTAGGTAACCCAAAATAGCATGCAAGGTTGTGGTTTTACCGGAACCAGTTGGCCCTACTACTAACAAGATGCCATGTGGCTTTTTAATCATGTCTTCTAAGCGCTTCAAATTGGTAGGCGCTAGATTCATTTTCTCGATGGGCATAGCGCCACCTGACGCTAGCAAACGCATCACCACCCCTTCACCGGCTACAGTAGGGATGGTGGCAACACGTACTTCTACCAGTTGCCCATTCATCTTAAACGCCAACTTACCGTCTTGAGGTACACGCTTTTCAGCAATGTTTAGGTTAGACATAATTTTAATACGGGCAATAACCGCATTATGGTGTGAGTTAGGCACTTTGTTCATATCTCGGCACACACCATCAACCCGCATTCTCACACGAGTGGGGGCATTCTTCTCTGGGTCGATATGAATATCAGACGCGCCAAGACGCTTTGCATCGTGTAATACACGACTAACCAAACGTACTACTGCAGGGGCATCATCGGAAAGCTCATCGACAAGCTCGTCGTTTTCCTCAGTTGATAAACCAATCTCATCAAGAATCTCACTCATGTCACCAGGCGCGTTACCGCCGCCGCCTTCACCTAGGTACTGAAGTATTTGATGGGGCAAGCCGACAGCAATTTCATAACTTTCGATACCCAATGCGCTTTCCGTTTCCATTAACAGCGCGGCATTGTTAGGCTCTGCCATTAACACAATGGGGTTACCCTCTACATCAGAAATAACCGCAACATGGTTACGTTTAAGGTAAGACAGGTTTAGTTTACTTTCACCTTCATAACGATGGTACTTATCGGGTAAGTAACCAATGAAGGGAACCTGGTAATGAATAGAAAGAGAATGGCCAATTTCATGCTCGGGAACGCGATGCTCAGACATCAAACCCTGCACAATAGCGCGGGTGTCATTAGAGGTAGATAGCAGAGCTTTTAACGCAGGTTCGTTAATTAAGCCTTTATGGAGTAGAGAATCAAATGGATTGTTAGTACCACCAAGTTCATAACGGAACTTAGCCCCTAGTACCAATGCTAAGTCGTTTGCGCGCGCTAAATCATTATCATCAAAACTGCCGTGTTGCTTATTGATAATTTGCATTACGCCCATTAACACACCGGCATTAAGAATCGGCACACATAAAATGTTAGTGGTTTTGAAGTCGTTGTCTTTATCGAACTTATCAGCAAACCGTAAACGGGGATGAATAGCTTTAAGCTCTGCGGTGTTATAAGGATCAGCTATGAGTAAAGGCAATTGCGAGATAGCAACATAGCCGGCAATAGACATGGGGCTAATAGGCACTTTAATCTCTAACGTTTCTTTACCCGTTTTAAAGCGAGCGACTAAATCTTGATGTTGTCGGCGGCGCTGAAAGATGCTCATGCGGGTAGCACCAAACATGTCAAGAATGATGGGTTCAAGCAAACTGTATGCGTCTAATAAAGACGAGTGATTATTCAGAATGCGTTTAACATGAGTGAAAATATGCTGACTGTTTTCTACTTCCATAGTGTTCTTAGCACAGCGTAACGCTGCTATATCCAAATTTGATTAAACGTTGTTGCATATGTTTTACCACCTTATAGGTATAGCGCTTTAACGGCAATACTACTTACATTAAGGTAGCTCAATAATAACGTAACTTTACACCACCTGTTAAAAAGACGCAGCTGTACTAAAGTCATAGATTTGCAATTAATGTGTACAAAAAGCGATCTAGCGGTTGCAATGTATCCTGCCTTCTGTATAATTCGCGCCCACTGCCCAAATAGGGCAATGTTTCTAACCGCGACCTCACTGCTTTTAGGGTGGTTGCCAGCGTAGCAAGCGAAATCGATAAGATAAGACTGCTACAGGCGTGTTAGGAAAAAGAACAGGGTTCCAATTGGGAACCATCGGTTTACGCACATCTTTTCTTTCCAGAATAAAATGGAAGAGAAAAGGTGAATTTTTTTGTTCTTTCGATTGGAGCTTAATCGATGCCAAATCAAAGAATTCGTATTCGTTTGAAAGCGTTTGATCACAAGTTGATCGATCAGTCTACGGCTGAAATCGTTGAAACGGCGAAACGTACTGGTGCTCAGGTCAGCGGTCCTATTCCTCTGCCTACTCGCAAAGAACGCTATACAGTATTGACATCTCCTCACGTAAATAAAGATGCACGTGATCAATATGAGATTCGTACTCACAAGCGTTTAGTAGACATCATTGAGCCAACTGATAAAACAGTTGACGCATTGATGCGTTTGGACTTGGCTGCCGGTGTTGATGTTCAAATCAGCCTGGGCTAACAAGAGAGGGTAATAACAATGGCGATTGGTCTAGTCGGTCGTAAAGTGGGTATGACTCGCATCTTCACTGAAGATGGTACGTCTATCCCTGTGACTGTTATTGAAGCGACCCCAAACCGTGTTACTCAGTTACGTACTGAAGAACTTGACGGTTATCGCGCTCTTCAGGTTACTACTGGAAGCAAGAAAACGAACCGCGTTAACAAAGCTGAAGCAGGTCATTTTGCTAAAGCTGGTGTTGAAGCAGGTCGTGCTCTAGTAGAATTCCGCCTGGAAGATAACGAAGGTGGCGATATTGAAGTAGGCAGTGAAATCACTGTTGAAATCTTTAACGACACTAAAAAGATTGATGTCACTGGTACATCAAAAGGTAAAGGTTTTGCTGGCGCGATCAAACGTTGGAACTTTAGTTCACAACGTATGACTCACGGTAACTCTTTGTCTCACCGTGCACCTGGTTCGATTGGCCAAAACCAATCACCTGGTAAAGTTTTCAAAGGTAAGAAAATGGCTGGTCAGCTTGGTAACAAGCAAGTGACTACCCAATCTTTGGAAGTAGTACGTGTAGACGTAGAAAATAGCTTAATCCTTGTTAAAGGTGCCGTACCTGGCGCAACTGGCGGCGATGTAATCGTTAAGCCAGCTGTTAAAGCGTAACGTCTGGGGAGTGAACTGATGGAATTAACATTGAAAGATGCGCAAAGCGCTCTTGAAGTATCCGAAGCGACCTTTGGACGTGAATTCAACGAAGCCTTGGTACACCAAGTCGTTGTAGCTTACGGTGCAGGTGCTCGTCAGGGTACAAAGGCGCAGAAGACTCGCGCTGAAGTACGTGGTGGTGGTAAGAAGCCATGGCGTCAAAAAGGCACAGGCCGTGCTCGTGCTGGTACTATCCGAAGCCCAATTTGGGTTGGTGGTGGTCGTGCATTCGCAGCCAAGCCTCGTGACTTTGATCAAAAAGTTAACAAGAAAATGTATCGTGGTGCTATCAAAAGCATCTTGTCTGAACTAATCCGTCAAGACCGTTTGGTTGTGGTAGAGAAGTTTGGTGTGGAAGCACCTAAGACAAAAGAACTTATTGCTAAGCTTAACGACTATGAACTAAATGATGTTCTTATCGTTACTGCTGATGTTGATGAGAACTTGTTCCTAGCGGCACGCAACTTGTACAAAGTTGACGTACGTGATGTTGCAGGCATCGACCCAGTAAGTTTGATTGCATTTGAAAAAGTGCTAATTACAGCTGATGCGGTTAAACAACTTGAGGAGGCGTTAGCATGAAAGAAGAACGTCTACTGAAGGTGCTTTTAGCACCGCATGTTTCAGAAAAGTCTACTATGGCTGCTGAAGCAAGCAACACGGTTGTATTTAAAGTAGCGAAAGATTCGAACAAAGCTGAAATCAAAGCTGCAGTTGAAAAACTGTTTGAAGTTGAGGTTGAAGGTGTTCGTACTGTAAACGTTAAGGGTAAAACCAAGCGTCACGGTCAGTCTTTCGGTAAACGCAGTGACTGGAAAAAGGCCTACGTGGTTCTTAAAGAAGGTCAGGACATCGACTTTGTCGGTGGCGCTGAGTAAGAAGGGGATTAGAAATGCCATTATTGAAAGCTAAGCCAACTTCTGCCGGTCGTCGTCACGTTGTTCAGGTTACTAACCCTGACCTTCACAAAGGCGCGCCTTACGCACCTTTGCTTGAAAAGAACAGCAAATCTGGCGGTCGTAACAACCATGGTCGTATTACAACTCGTCATATTGGTGGTGGTCATAAACAACACTACCGTTTGATTGACTTTAAACGCAACAAAGACGGCATTCCAGCCGCTGTTGAGCGTTTAGAATACGATCCTAACCGTTCTGCTAACATTGCACTAGTATTGTATGCAGATGGTGAGCGTCGTTACATTCTGGCTCCAAAGGGTATGAAAGCGGGTGATGCAATCCAGTCTGGTTCGGATGCTCCGATCAAGTCTGGTAACACATTGCCAATGCGTAATATCCCAGTAGGTTCTGTTGTACACGCAATTGAAATGAAGCCTGGTAAAGGTGCACAAATTGCACGTTCTGCCGGTGCTTATGCTCAGATCCTAGCACGTGACGGAAACTACGTTACCTTGCGTCTACGTTCTGGCGAAATGCGTAAAGTACTATCTGATTGCCGCGCCACCATTGGTGAAGTAGGCAATGCAGAGCACATGCTGCGTTCACTGGGTAAAGCCGGTGCAACCCGCTGGCGTGGTGTTCGTCCTACAGTTCGTGGTGTTGCCATGAACCCAGTAGACCACCCACACGGTGGTGGTGAAGGACGCACGTCGGGTGGTCGTCATCCAGTATCTCCTTGGGGTGTTCCTACTAAAGGTAAGAAAACCCGAAGTAACAAGCGTACCGATAAACTTATCGTACGTCGTCGTAATAAGTAACAGCGAGGATTCACCATGCCACGTTCTCTCAAGAAGGGTCCATTTATTGACCTTCACTTGCTGAAGAAGGTAGAGGCTGCAGTGGAAAAGAACGAACGTAAACCAATTAAGACTTGGTCTCGTCGTTCTATGATCATCCCAGATATGATTGGGTTGACCATTGCGGTCCATAACGGTCGCCAGCACGTTCCAGTCATCATCAGCGATGAAATGGTCGGCCACAAGTTGGGCGAATTTGCGCCAACGCGTACTTACCGCGGCCATGTCGCGGATAAGAAAAGCAAACGATAAGGGGTAGGATAAATGGAAGCATTAGCTAAACACCGTTTTGCCCGCTCGTCTGCTCAAAAAGCACGCTTGGTAGCGGATCAAATTCGCGGTATGCACGTTGAGAAAGCTCTTGAGCTACTTACGTACAGCCCGAAGAAAAGCGCAGCGCTGGTTAAGAAAGTTTTGGAATCTGCGATTGCAAATGCAGAACACAATGAAGGCGCTGACATCGACGAATTAGTCGTTGCCAAAGTTTTCGTTGACGAAGGTCCAACTATGAAACGTATCAAGCCACGTGCCAAAGGCCGTGCAGATCGTATCTTTAAGCGTAGCAGTCACATCACTGTGGTTGTAGCGGATAACTAGGAGTAGATAATGGGACAGAAGGTACATCCTACAGGTATACGCCTGGGTATCAGTAAACCATGGACTTCTACCTGGTACGCTAATACTGGTGACTATGCGGATAACCTGTATAACGATCATCAGGTACGTAAGTATCTGACTAAACAGCTTAAAAGCGCTTCACTTTCTAAAATCGTGATCGAGCGTCCTGCTAAGAGCATCCGTGTGACTATTCACACTGCTCGTCCAGGCGTTGTAATCGGTAAAAAAGGTGAAGATGTAGAGAAGCTTCGCGCCTATGTTTCTAAGCTAGCCGGTGTGCCAGCTCAGATTAACATTGCAGAAGTTCGCAAGCCTGAGCTTGACGGACAACTGGTTGCCGACAGTATCTCTAGCCAGCTAGAACGTCGTGTAATGTTCCGTCGTGCTATGAAGCGCGCGGTACAAAACGCAATGCGTCTTGGTGCTAAGGGTATTAAAGTTGAAGTAAGCGGCCGTTTGGGCGGAGCAGAAATTGCTCGTTCTGAATGGTACCGTGAAGGTCGCGTACCTCTGCACACTTTCCGTGCAGATATCGATTACGCAACTTCAGAAGCTGCAACTACCTACGGTATTATTGGTGTGAAGGTATGGATCTTCAAAGGTGAAGTTCTGGGCGGTTTGCCTACAACTCAAGAGCAAGCTCCGCCTGCTCAACCTAAGAAGAAAGGCCGCAACTCTAAGCGTGAGGGCTAAATCATGTTACAACCAAAGCGTACGAAATTTCGTAAAATGCATAAAGGTCGTAACCGTGGTCTTGCCATTGCGGGGAGCAAGGTAAGCTTCGGTACTTATGGCCTGAAAGCAGTTGGCCGTGGTCGTATGACCGCTCGCCAAATCGAAGCAGCGCGTCGTGCTATGACTCGTCACGTTAAGCGTCAAGGTAAAATTTGGATTCGAGTTTTCCCTGACAAGCCAATTACTGAGAAGCCTCTTGAAGTGCGTCAAGGTAAAGGTAAAGGTAACGTTGAGTACTGGGTATGCCAAATTCAACCTGGACGTGTTCTTTATGAGATGGAAGGTGTTCCTGAATCTCTAGCACGCGAAGCGTTTGAATTGGCAGCGGCTAAACTGCCATTTAAGACAACCTTTGTAACTCGGACGGTGATGTAATGAAAGCGACTGAACTGAAAGAAAAAAGCGTAGAAGAGCTGAACGCAGAGTTGATTAACCTGCTACGCGAACAGTTCAACTTGCGCATGCAGCACTCAACTGGTCAACTTGAAAAGACTGATCAATTGAGAACTGTACGTCGTAACATCGCGCGTGTTAAAACCATTCTGACTCAAAAGGCTGATGCGTAATGACTGAACAAAAAGTTCGTACAGTGCAAGGTCGTGTGGTTAGCAACAAGATGGATAAAACCATTACTGTTGTTGTTGAGCGTTTTGTAAAACACCCTATCTACGGGAAGTTCATCAAACGTTCTACTAAACTTCACGCCCACGATGAAGAAAACGTATGTAACCAAGGCGACGTAGTCACTATTAGTGAATGTCGTCCATTGTCTAAAAGCAAAAATTGGACATTGGTTAGCGTTGTAGAAAAAGCTGGCGTTTAATCGCTAACTTTTCTTACGATTGAAAAAGCCGCTCTTGAGCGGCTTTTTTATTGTCTAAAATTTAACAATGCAAAATTAAGATGGCTGTGTGACGGTCAAATACAACTCGCTATAACTAGCCGCCATTTCCTTGGTACTGAAATGCCCTTTTACATGTTGATACAACTGATTGCCTAAGGTCTCTCGGGTTTGCTTATCATTTACCAGTGTAATCAGCGCATCGGCTATTTCATCTATATTCCCTGGCGTCACCATTAATCCTGTTTCATTATGCTCAATAATTTCGGGAATACCGCCTACCGGTGTCGATACCACCGCACGCTTACAGGCTCCCGCTTGAAGAAGAATAACGCCTAAACCCTCTGCATAAGCGGGGTGAACCACAATATCAACACTGGGAAGAATTTTACTGACTTCATCGGTAAAGCCACACAGGTGAACGTGTTCGGTAAGTAAATGCCGGTCGATAAGTGCTTCGTAGCTTTCTTTAAGATTTCCTTTGCCAAAAAGTAAACAACTCACTTTAGGGTTATTTTGAACCACTTTTTCCATGGCTAAAATAATATCAGCTTGGCCTTTACGAGATATAAGCTGAGCAAAGTTAGCAATAACGGTATGATCTGAAGGAATGGAGAAGGTTTCACTTAGCCACGCTTTGTCACCAGGCTTCGAAAACTCTTTAAAATCTACGGACGAGTGAATAACCGGTTGGTGTTTCACTGCTTCACAGTGATGACTTACCACATTAAACACACCCTCAGAAATGCTCGCTACAGCCGCAAACTGACTGTATTTATAAGTGGCAAACAGTGATTCTGGGTTATCTACTCGTCGTGTGCATATAGCGGGAATACCCGTGATCTTCGCTACCATGGCGCCGAAAACATCTGCCCCACGACGACTATGTACATGAATGACATCGGCATTAATTTTACGGGCGATGTTAACCATGCGTTTCACGGCAAATAAGTCTGTTTCTCCGCGATAAGCAATAGTATGCGTTTGGCAGCCTGAAAGGGACAGCGACGCAATTTTACTATCTTCTGGGCATATTAGGTGGTTTTCGTAATCAAACTGGCGGTTCAGTGAATCTAACAAGTAAACAACTTGTTTAGCGCCGCCATACAAGTTTCTACCCAACTCTATATGCAAAATCTTTAAGCTCACAGGTATTCCTTCACAGTGGTAAAAACTTCTTCTGGGCGAATTAACGCCATACAGTCAAATGTACCATTGCACGTTGGTTTACGCTTACATGGCGCACAGACTAGCTTTTTATATAATACATGAGTGTTAGCATTATCAGTATATGTATACGGACAGGTAGACCCAAAAAGCGCAACTGTAGGGCGAAGAAAAGTAACCGCCATGTGTGTTAGGCCAGTATCAACGCCAATAAAAGCTTTAGACTGCTTCACCGCCACGGCTGATTCAGCTACCGATACATGCCCCGCTAATGAATAAACATCACCTTCATTGAAGGTCAGTGCCTCTGCATCACAGCTATCTGATGGGCCGCCTAGAATAACGATGGAGATATCACTGTGCTGACGGATAAGCGTGATAAGTTGCCTCCAATGATTAATTGGCCAGTGCTTTTGCGGGCGAGTAGTAAAAGGGGCAAGTACGATATAATCGCCATTTACCGACAGGGCACCTAGCGTGCCCTGAAGCTTTTGTGTTGCAGCTTCCCCCATTTCAATATGTAGTTCGTAAGAATGCGCTCCCATATGCTTTGCTAAATATCGATACTCGCTACTGATTTGGTTTGATATTGGTTTATCTATTGTGTCGGTTAAGAAACGTTGGCTTTGCTCTTTACTATTAAAACCAATTCGGACACCTGCACCACTGAGATAGGCTAAAAAGGCACTTTTAAGTAAGCCTTGGGCATCAATGGCGTGGGTAAAACCTTTATCGTGGAGTTGTCGCCTAAATGCCAACACCGATTTGAGCAAAGACCAATAGGCGCGCTTCTTACCAAACGCTTTCCATTCGCTTTTCGGCCACACGATAATGTCGTCAACGAAAGGGTGGTGTTGTACTAGTCCTGCATACGGTTTTTCAACTAACCAGGTAACTCGAGCATTAGGAAGAGCCGCTTTAATGCTGGACGGAAGCCCTGAGGCCATTACAATGTCACCAATAGCGCTAAGCCTGATTAAAAGTACGTTCGGCTGGGTTGCAGTAGAGCACATAAAACTTACATGTAGACGAGTTATAATGGGTGAGTAAAACACATAATAACGTCAGTTTGATGACGACCTAGCATAGCGCTACGCATTTCATTTATTGTGTAGTGAGCCAGTCAGGCTACCAAAGAATAACAATAGGAATTACTAATGATAAGAGGCGGTAAAGAAGCCGAATACAGACCTACATTACTAGAAGATGTGTGTCGCTGGCTTTACTCCTGTGTATTATTTTGCATTATCCCTTTCGCATTTATCCAGCTAATGCGCCGCGGTGCGACAAGAAATAAAGAATATAACCAACGCCGGTTCGAGCGATTCGGTTTTGTTGCTAAGCCCCAAAAAACTAACGGTTACCTGTTTCACTGTGTTTCGGTTGGTGAAGTGGTGGCGGCATCTTGCTTAATAAAGCGCATCATTCAGGCTGAGCCAGATACCCAGATTACGGTGACCACGACTACGCCCACAGGCTCGGCAAGGGTGCGGGATATTTTTGGTAATACGGTACACCATTTTTACTTGCCCTATGACTTACATACGGCAATGGCTGCCATGATAAAGCGCATTAAACCTAAAGCGGTGCTTATTACCGAAGTCGAATTATGGCCTAACTTTATCCATGCTTGCTGGAAGCGCCACATACCGATAATGGTGATTAATGCTCGTATGACAGATAGGTCAGCTAAGCGCTACATGAAAATAGGTAAACTGTTTAAACCCATGCTAAACAAACTTTCTCATATATGTACTCAAGGTCAGCGTGATTACAATAATTACCTTGCACTAGGTATGCCTGAAGCACGTATGACCCAAACTAATAATATTAAGTTTGACCAAGCTGCGACTACATCGCATCTAAGTATAGGGTTCATGGGCCTTTCACCAACAGACGGCCCAATATTAGTTGCTGGCAGTACCCACGATCTTGAAGAGCAAGCCATGATTGATGCCATGAAGATACTTGGCTCGTCAACCGCAGGTAATAATCTTCGCTTGCTATTAGTACCTCGTCACCCAGAGCGGTTTGATACCGTTGCTAAGCTGTTAGAGCAAAACGAACTTGCATACGTTCGAACAAGTAATATTGATGCTATATCGCCAGAGACGAAAGTTATTTTGCTTGATGAAATGGGCAAATTGAACAGTGCTTATAGCGTTGCTAGTTTTGCATTTGTAGGGGGATCGATTGCAAATCGCGGTGGGCATAACGCGTTAGAGCCAGCCGCCTTTTCTATTCCCATCATGATGGGGCCGCATACCTATAACAACCCAGTAATTTGTGAGTATTTGGAAGAGCGTGGGGCGCTTACAAAAATAGCGAACGCACAAGAAATTGCTCAGCAATGTGAAGCTTGGATTAATGCCCCGATGAAACGTGAGGAAGCTGGAAAAGCCGGCCGGAAAGTTTTAGAGGAAAACAGTGGTGCATTGGATAAAACGCTAGCGGTTATAAAACGTAATGTAGGTTAACCTTACTTATAAATATCAATTGGTTAATTTTAGCTCACCAAAGTTGTGCGCACATTGCACCAAGGTTTTTCTTTGCCCCCCTTTGGAAGCCTGCCATTTCATTAAGAAATGCGTAAGCTATTGAAAATATTTCGAAAATGCAAAGTGGTCTACTCTTTGCTTTTATAACGCCGACAGCGTAGTTACGGTAAAATATAAACAATTATGCTTCTCATGAAGAAGCACTGGATTACGCGTTCTCCAGGGAGATGCACCCTGCTTAGGCAGGGTGCCATCTTAACCCACAAGCATCTTCTTACACTGCTTCACCTTCAGGTAAAATCAAACTTATTACTCGCCACCCAGCCTTTGGATGAATGCTGTTCCCATTCACGAACGTGAAGCTTTTTCCTTCAACATCTATGGCTATTAATGGTGTGGCTCTATCACCATATTTTTCATTATATTGCGCGAAGGTAAACTCATCAGAAAGCCGTGTTGTTTTAATACTGGCGTTACGAGCAATCGCTGATGCCAAATACCCATAAGTCACCCCTTCATCAAATAAGGTAAGACGTTTGGCGTATTGTTCACTGACTTGGTGACTTGGACGGGTAGATTGTTCGTTACTTGTCAGTGCCCACACTTTGTCTTTGCCCATGGTATTTTCAAAATGATACGCGATGGGAGGATTGAGCTGTTTGTAAGGTGACATAATCAACACCGTACCAAAACTGGCAATATCAAGATGACGAGCTGCGTGATCTGACATGGGGTTACCAAAATACACAGGAATATCCATCATTCGGGCTTCACGAATGGCATCCCAGTTGGTATCTGCAACGGTAACGCTCAACTCTTGCTTAATCATTTCATCAGCAAGCATACGGTTAAACTTACTGCCACCGAATACTAGGTAAGCGGTAGGGGCAGGGGCTCGAACTTTCAGCAATTGTGCGACACTTCGAGAAGTAAGGCTTTGTACAACGACGGTAGCAATAATCACAAGAAAGACCATAGGCACGATAATGCCAGCACCCTCGTAGCCAATTTCTTCAAGCTTTAAAGAAAACAATGCAGATACGGCTGCGGCCACAATACCGCGAGGTGCAATCCAGCTCAGCAAGGCCAACTCATTAAGTTTAAGACCAGTACCAATAGAAGACGTTGCTACCGATAACGGACGAGCGATGAACATGATTGCGCCAAGGACAATAAGTGCTCCCCAGCCCACATCCGCAATAGATTGAAGGCTAAGACGGGTAGCAAGTAATATGAATAAGCCTGAGATGAGCAGCACACTTAAGGTTTCTTTGAACTCTAAAATGTCTTCTACTTCCACGTTCTTCATGTTGGCTAATACCATGCCGGTAATGGTAACGGCCAATAGTCCAGATTCATGTGCAACATAGTTTGACGCTGCAAACACGCCGAGAATAATGGTTAAAACCGCGGTGTTTAATAAGTAATGCGGGATCCAATCTTTGCGGATAGAAAGCCCTAGCAAATAACCTGAACTAAAACCAAGCAGGAAACCAATTCCGATGGTTTTTCCAAAGGTGATAAAAGTGTGGGAAATAGCATTGCCTTGAGAGGCGACGATAAACTCAAAGACGAGTACGGCCAGCAGGGCACCAATGGGGTCGATGACAATGCCTTCCCACCGTAGGATACTTGCCAAATTAGATTTAGGCCGCACAGTACGCAGCATGGGCACTATCACGGTGGGGCCGGTTACCGTCACGATAGCGCCGAATAAAAAAGAGAGTTGCCACGACAAGTCTAGGCTGTAATGAGCCGCCACAGCGGCAATAACCCAGGTAACTAACACACCCACACTACATAGGTTGCGAACCATATTGCCATGACCAGCAATATCACCAAACTTAAGGGTAAGGGAACCTTCGAACAGAATAATAGCAACGGAAAGCGATACAACTGGGAACAAAAGGTCGCCAAAAAGCGCGTCTGCGTCAAGCACGCCAAATACAGGGCCAACCACAATACCTACAATTAAAAGCGGTAAGATGGCAGGTAAACGAACTTTGTACGCGAGATATTGGCAGCTAATCGACAATAAGCCAACGGCAACCAAAGACATGAGTGGATCTGACAATGCGTGTTCCCTTATTTATATAATTGTGAGTATGTAGCCATACTCATCTTGTTATGCGGTTCCATCATATAGCAACTTATCTACAAGCCGACAGAGACTTTCGTATAAGCGCCATGTAATTAAAACAGAGTTTAGCCTATAAGGGATCAATTCGCTTATATTCAACGTTGTCGTGGAAGGGGAAGCATAGTATTTTAAGACTTCATTAATTACGCGCCAAAGAGCGCCTTATCAACGGACTATCTACGTTGCTTAATCACTCATTTTTACCTGTAGCAGTTGCTACGTTTTTTTCGCTCTCGTTACTTACTGGTTGTGCTGCTTCATACCCTGAAGCTCAGACTAAAATATCTGTGGGTAAGTTAACGGTGCTTCCTGACGTATTAGAAGAGACGTCGGGGCTGTTTTGTAATGCCTCAACGCTCGTTAGTTTGAACGACTCTGGAAACAAACCGGAATTGTTTCATCTATCTTATGAAGGCAAGGTGATTAAAACCGATAGAATGGCGTTAGACAATATCGATTGGGAAGCGGTTACAGCAAGTTCAACGCATTGGTATGTTGCGGATGTTGGCAACAACAAGGGCCGTCGTGAGAGTCTTACTATATATAAGGTCAATAAAAATGACCTTAACGATATAGTCACAATGACAGTAGCCTATGAAGGCAACAATCCAAGTAGCAACATGCCTTATGCCCATGACTTTGATTCAGAGGCCATGACGTATGCCAACGGAAAGTTAATACTGTTCTCGAAAAGCTGGCGTACCGGTGTGGCTAAAGTGTATGAAGTTAATGAATCTACAGAGCCCCAGACACTAACCGCGTTTGCGCATATCGAAGGTTTACCGGGTGTTATTACTGGCGCAGATTACGATGCCGCTCGTAATCTATACGTCATTGTGGGCTATAAATCTGACCCCTTTGGGAACTTTGATACTTTCATGGCCCAGGTTGATAATCAGTTTGTTCCTATTAATATCTGGCCGTTACCTGCTTATAAACAAGTAGAGGGTGTATGTGTTGATGACAACGGCAATTACTGGTTTTCAGAAGAAGCTGCTGGGCATCGCAAGGCATCGCTTACCGAAGTTAAAATCATTCAAAAATAAATTAGTCTATATTTTAATCACTTGACGGGAGTTGGCATAATGGCTAATTCCCACGTTTTACACTTCGTGGTTATATAAGGTTCTACTCTGCTTTTGCATATTAGGTAACCGGTTTAATGCGTAGATTCTCTCAGCTTATAGTGATGCTTACAGCGCTTCAAAGTGCATGGGTATCGATATCTGTCTCTGCCTCAGCGATAGAAGATGCTGAACAGTGGTTGAGTGAATATGTAAGTTTGGATGATACTTTTTCCATCGCGTTATCTAAAAACAAAATTAGATTTAAAGGCTGTAAGCAGAAGCAATATCAGTTAGTGGTCAATCAGCAATTCACTAAACGCTTCAATGTGGAAGCCATTGTTCACTATAACAAAGGCTTACTCGATTATGGGGTACTCGCTCAGCGGGTTAAAAGCC
Source organism: uncultured Alteromonas sp. (assembly GCF_963976965.1). Taxonomy (NCBI): domain Bacteria; kingdom Pseudomonadati; phylum Pseudomonadota; class Gammaproteobacteria; order Alteromonadales; family Alteromonadaceae; genus Alteromonas; species uncultured Alteromonas sp. Next base: position 163,265 of record NZ_CAXBMP010000005.1, on the reverse strand, counting down.
ATGAATTTGAGGTGGTGAGTTGGTGGGATAAAGGAAGTTACCGGGTTGGGTTAAGCCACAAAATTCGTCCTGAACATGAAATTTCCATTCCCGTTGCCGAAGTGATTCAACTCCCTACTAGTACGACGGCTAGTGTGTATTTTGAAGTTCCTCTAATGGAAGAAAGACACACGCTCACGGTTGCGGCTTCTAGAGAGTCATGGAAGTCGGACAGCGCAACAATCCAGTTGCCGTGGAGCAAAGCCCACGACAACCAAGTTAAACTGCAATACGCTATTGCGTTCTAGCCAAGCAGTATTGAAATAAAACTAATCTCATAACTTAAACTGACTAACCTCTTGAGCCAGTTCGTTTGCTAGTTCGTCTAGCTTCTCGCTAACGCCTACTAACACATGTGTGGCATTAAGGGTTTCATCACTCGATGAACTTATCTCATTAATACTCCGGCTAATATCTTCAACGACGGTCGCTTGTTGCTCTGTAGCGGTGGCCACTTGGGTATTCACATCATTAATCAGCACGATTTCCTCGGCAATTTTCTGCAAAAGTTTATCGATATCATCGGTAGCGCCAACCACGTCTTTGGTTTGAGCTTTGCTATCTTGCATTTGAGAAACTGCCGTTTTGGAGTCGAGTTGGAACTTATCAATCTTGATCTGTATCTCATCGGTGGCGGCAGCTGCACGCTGAGCCAGTGTGCGAACTTCATCGGCCACAACCGAGAAGCCTCTGCCATGATCGCCAGCCCGAGCGGCTTCTATCGCTGCATTCAACGCAAGTAAATTAGTTTGCTCTGAAATGCTGCGAATTGTATCAAGTATGCCGCCGATAGCCGCAGTGTGCTCATCAAGAGACTGGATAACCTCAGACACACTTTCTACTTGGGAAGAAAGGTTCGATATTGCGTGCACCGCTTTTTGAGTAAATAGGCGGCCTTCTTGCGAGCTTTCAGTCGCACGATTCGCATTTTGCGCAGCATAAGTAGCAGACTGTGCGACTTCAGTGACCGTGCTGCCCATTTCAGTTAACGCTGTTGCGGCCTGCATGGTTTGGTCTCGCTGACTACGAGTAGAACGTTCATTTTGCTGAGATTGGCTGGCCACTTCTTGAGCTGAGGCTTTAAGGGCTTGGCTAGTTTTAGCTACCGATGCAATAGTACTGTGAAGATGATCGATAAAACTATTGAAGCCTTCAACCAGTCGAGCGGTTTCTTTTTGTTCTGGTACGTCAATTCTTGAACGTAAATCGCCTTGTCCTTTATCAAGTTGCTGGAAAATATCAGCTAGAGATTCGATAGGTTTGGTGAGAGACGATGCCAGCCAAATTCCAAGCAGCGCAAACAGGCCCGCGATGGCAATAGACCATAAAATGATCTGACGACTGCCTGCATTTAATGAGGCATAAAGCTCTTGCTCGGGTACTTGCGCCACCACGTACCAACCGGATTTTTCTACATACGTACTAGCAAAAAGGACGTCATCGGCGTTTACTTCACTGGTTGCCATCGCAAAATCACGTTGTTGCAGTAAAGTCCGCGAAGCATTTGTGCCACTAATGGCGCTTAGTTTGGATTTTCCTAAAAGGCTAGTATCAGGGTGGGCAATAATAGTGCCCTCGCCATCAACTAAATACACGAAGCCGGTTTGAGCAATTTTTACCGCGTTAATAATATCTAATAGCTCGTCAACAGACTTCGCAACTCCAGACATGCCTCGGCCTGCGGTTTGTTGGAAGTTAGCGAACAATCTATAACCTTGGCCAGGTTCGTTATACAAGCTAAGTGAAATTGGCGTACCACTATCACGGTAAGCAAAGAACCATCCATCGAATTCATCGTTTTTCAGCACTCGTAAAAAACCGTCTTGATTCCAATACTTAGTGGTTTTTCTATCGACGAAAGAGGCTACGGTTAAGTCGTTGAAATTCACGATATCGTTCAGATAAGCGATAAGTCGCTTTTCACCTGAACTATCAGCGCCAGCGGCTGACCAAGCTAAAATGTCAGGATTGGATGCAATACCATGGGCAACAGAAAGCATCACACTGGCTTCTCTATCGACCTGATTGCCAATTTGCTTCAACAGTGAAGGAAGTTGAAGCTGTTCCATGTTTTCTTTTACTAAATCTCGGGCTATCCATTGGCTAATTGAGCCTACCAAGATTGAGGCTGCCAACACGGCGACCATTAGTGAAATAATTAATTTTTGTTTAATACTCAAAGTCATAACTTCCGACCATATGTGGACTGCTGAAATAACGACGCTGCACTGCAGGCACAGTCACGTCTTGGGCGTTGGGTTATTACTGTTAGCGTCTACTTTACTGCTTAGTTGCAGGTTATTAATCACGTGATGAAACACGAGGAGAGGTAGTTCGCACTAGCTTTATTTTTATTATGTTTTTGTATCGGCAGAAAAACGCGAAGTATTATACTATCGACGTATAAAACCGATAAATTGATTTTGAAGTTAAATTGACCGAAAGGTCAAGAAAAAGCCGCGAAATGAGGTGAATTTCTCAACTTCGCGGCTTGTTTAGGTAGGTTTAACGATTAATTTTCGCTTTTGTCTTTGCTTTTATCTTCGGGGATTGGAAAACCTCTGTCGCGCATTAATGCGTCAACTTTGGCATCGCGGCCACGGAATTTACGATAAGCTTCAGCTGGATCCATCGCATTACGAACCGAAAAGAGGTACTTCACTAAGCGATTGCCCACTTCTTCGTCGTAAAATCCACCCGGTGCTTCCATAAAGGCTTCTGATGCATCAGCGGTCAGCACTTCTGCCCACATATAACCATAATACGCGGCGGCATAACCTTCACCCGAGAACACGTGACCAAAGTGAGGTGTGCGGTGACGCATAACAATCTCTTCGGGCATACCGAGTTTTGTAAGCTCTTCACGTTCAAAGGTATCGGGCTCAATAGTCGCTGGATCAGTGGTATGGTACTTCAAATCCATGATAGCAGAAGCCATATATTCAGTGGTTTTGAAGCCTTCATTAAAGGTTGATGCCTTCTTAATCTTAGCAACAAGTTCAGCAGGAATAGGTTCACCCGTTTCATAGTGTACTAAGAATTGATTAATAACTTCGTCGGTGGTTAACCAGCGCTCTAATAGTTGCGACTGGAACTCAGTGTAATCACGTACGCCTGAGTGTGAAGAAGGGTATTTCACATCAGCAGATAAGAAATGCAGTGCATGACCAAATTCGTGGAAATAGGTTTCTGCATCATCAAATGAAATGAGAGTGGGTTCGCCTTCAGCCCCTTTTACGAAGTTAGAGTTGTTAGAAGACAACACCGTCTTTTTGCCGTCGAAGGTTGTTGACGAGCGATAGGTTGTGGCCCATGCACCAGAGCGTTTACCTTTGCGAGAAAACGGATCTAAGTACCATAAACCAATGTGTTCACCGGAATCTTTATCGGTCACTTCCCATACTTTAACGTCTTCGTGGAATACAGGCACTTTACCTTCTTCCACTGGGGTAAAGTTGAAATTAAACAAACGACCAGCAACGTAGAACATAGCATCGCGCAGTTTATCTAGCTGCAGGTATTGCTTCACTTCGTTTGAGTCTAGGTCGTACTTGGCTTGGCGAACTTTCTCGGCATAAAAACGATAGTCCCACGGGGCAATAGTGATATCAGCGCCTTCAGCGTCAGCAATGGCTTGCATATCGGCCACTTCTTGTTCAACACGTGCAATGGCAGCGGGCCAAACCTTCATCATAAGATCCATGGCGTTTTCAGGGTTCTTTGCCATACGGTCTTCTAAGCGCCACTGGGCATAGTTTTCATACCCGAGTAATTCAACGCGCTCATCACGTAAGGTTAAAATGCGCTTAATGGTTTCGTTATTGTCGAACTCATCAGCGTTATCGCCACGGCTGTAATAGGTGTTCCATACTTTTTCGCGTAATTCACGGTTAGTAGAGTAGGTTAGGAACGGATCCATTGAAGAACGGGTGTTTGTTATTGCATATTTATCCGGCTCACCACGGCTCTGGGCGGCAGATTTAGCGCCTTTTACGAAAGATTCAGGCAAGCCACCTAATTGGTCTTCAGTAATATAGGTTACGTAGTTCTCTTCATCCGCCAGTACGTTATTTGAGAACGACGTATAGAGGGTTGCTAACTCTTCGTTAATGGCGGCATAACGCTTTTTCGCTTCGCTGTCCAACGTCGCGCCATTGCGGGCGAAGTCGTTATAAGTCATCCAAGTAATGCGCTGTTCTTCTTCGGTTAATGTCGATAGTTCTTCTGACTCATAAACCGCTTTAACACGTTCGAATAACTTTTCGTTTTGTGTGATTTTGGTAGAAAATGCTGACAACTTGGGTGACATTTCTACTTGGATTGCACGAAATTCAGGACTTGATTTATTCGCACTCCAAATGCCGTAGTAACGAAATACGCGGCTAAGCTCGCTACCTGAACGTTCCATAGCCACAATTACGTTTTCAAACGTAGGTGGCTCGGGGTTATTCGCAATTTCATCAATCTCTTTAAGTTTGAGTTCCATTGCTTTTTCAAGGGCAGGTTTCAAATCTTCCAGTTTCATTTTATCGAAAGCCGGAACGCCACCATAGGGGCCTTTGAATTCTTGAAGGAGTACATTGTCGAACTGTTGGTTTTCCTGCATTGCGGGGGTTTCAGCAGTATCTACAGACGTTGTCTGAGGCGCTTTTTGCTCAGAACAAGCACCGAGTGCAAGCACTACCGCCATCGCGGTAAGCGACGTTTTAAATTTTCCCATTATTATTTCCTGTCTTATTATGATTTCTTTTATTTTTCTTGTCGTTAGGTCAACCCGCCCTAGTAGAGCAGATCAATACCAACGATTGAAGCGTTAATTAAAATCTCACACATTCAATACTATGCCATTGTAAAACTAACTTAAATGTCTCTTAACGTAATAACCCGCTAGACCAACGAGAATGCGAGTCGTAGCACCTAAATGACATTCATCGAAAAGCCCAAAAAAACCATTGAAAGTTTTTAGCTAATCACTACACTTCGCGCCATTAAAGAACGGTTATTTTTTGACTCATTTGTTATCTATAAAGGAGCATTGGCGTGTTTGAATTATTGCTTCATACAATCCCTGTATTGTTTGCTATTGGATCGTTTTGGTCCAATACAGAGCGCAAGCTTTTATTTTTGAATTTAGGGTTGTGTGTGGCGCTAGCCAGTTTACTTGCTTTCGAGCAAGCGTGGGGTGGGGTGGTTGTTATTACGGTGGCAGGCTTAAGCACAACATATCGTATTGTTACTCAGAAGCTTTTACCCGCGTACGCCACTTATATTATTCTTACGTTGATGACCGTGCTAGTGGCAAGTATTAACACCCTTACGGGTAAGACTGGGCTACTAGAACTTATGCCAGTAATGACTTTCATGGTGTATCGCTTTGGTGAGTTACACTGTAAAGAAGCAGGACTGCGTATTTGCATGATAATTGGCTCGGTTAACTTTACGGTATACGGCGTGGCTACTCAAACATGGGGCCTGGCGATTACCGAAGCCTTATTCGCTATTTCCAATGCGTGGTATTACGTTAAGTTACGTAGGCAACTTGCTGCGCTGTCGTTATAAAGCCAGATAAGCGGGCAAATTTAGGCTACAAAAGAGGGTGAGCGCGAAAGGCTGAAATTGAGCCCTGTACGTAGGTTACAGTGTCATAAAGTAAACGTGTTCATGCTTGTCAGAATCAAAAAAGCCAGACGAGTCACTCTCGTCTGGCTTTTTTATCTTGCTGCGGAATTTATAAAACAGTGTCTTATGCAAATACCACGGTTTTATTGCGATGAATAATCACGCGGTCTTCCAAATGATAACGCACGCCATGGGCAAGGGCGGTTACTTCACAGTCCTTCCCTTTTCTCACCATATCAACCGCGCTATCACTGTGGCTAATACGCTTAACGCTTTGCTCAATAATAGGGCCTTCGTCTAGGTCTTTGGTGACGTAATGGCAGGTTGCCCCAATTAACTTAACACCGCGATCGTAAGCCTGTTGGTAGGGTTTAGCCCCTGCAAAGCTCGGTAAGAAACTATGGTGAATGTTAATTGCTTTACCTTGAAGTTGTTGGCATAGCGTATCTGGCAAAATCTGCATGAAGCGGGCAAGCACTGTTAGGTCAATTTTATACTCTTCCAATAAGGTTGAGATTTGCGCAAAAGCCGCTTCTTTGCCCAACGCTTTAAAGTCTACCCAATGAAACGGCACTTTATACCAATCGGCAAATTGCTTCATTTGTGGATGGTTGCCAATAATGCACGGAATATCGCAATCAAGCTCACCGGTGTGCCAGCGATGCAGTAAATCAACCATACAGTGAGATTCCACGCTACCCAGTAAGGCAACGCGCTGCTTCTTACTCGAATCAGAGAGTTTCCAATTCATTTGAAATTCGTTCGCCAAAGGCGCAAATTCTGCTAAAAAGCTGTCGTAATCTAACCCAATAGAATCGGCACCAATTTCGTGGCGCATAAAGAATCTACCGGTTTGTAAATCGGTGTGATGGTTAGCTTCAACGATGGTGGCACCATGGCTAGCTAAAAACTGAGAAACACTGGCAACTAAGCCAATTTGGTCAGGGCAATCTATTACTAATCGAAACGTTTGTTGCATGGAATTGAGGTCTCACTAAATAAGACCCCCTTTTTACCCAGCTACGCCAGTGATGTAAAGGTTTTTGGGCTTAAAAAGCCTAACTGAAATAGGCTATTTTGCTATAAATAATATCACCCGATGAATGATCGTTAACCAACTACTCATCATTAATTCCTCGGCGTAGCTTCTCACGCACTGACATATTGTGCTTTAAATTCCAACTTTGCCTAACGGGGTATGTAACCCCTTGCGGTGTAGAGACAGATTCAAAAAGGTGGAACGCCGAGGCATGCATCTCTACATGAGGTGTATACAAAGGCACAGGAAGCGCCGCCGTGGCTTTTCGAATAACGGTAACATGGGGCGAAAACCCTTTACCATCAACCTCTATAGCTGCTGCTCTGGCGGCCTTGCGGGTAGATTTTGCTAAGGCCATGAGCTCTGCTGGCGGTGATTGTGGTGCGGCAAAGAGAATCTTAGGGCCGTTCCAAATACCAGTAGTGTCTAAGGTTAGTGAAAATGGTGCATGTATTAGCGTATCTAGTTCGGCGACTAACGCCTCATGCTGTCGGTGAGTAATGTGGCCGAGAAAACTTAAGGTCATATGGTAATTGGCTGCGTTAACCGCATAAGGTTGGGATGCGCCTGAGTCACGTCTTTTACCTTTGCTCTCTTTACCCTTGCCCCGCCTGCCTTCGTTCCCTCTACCTTCATTGTGGGCTCGGCCCTCAGAAAGGTTGAACATGTTGCGGGCTGTCACCTCTGGGAGGGCTTGTTGCCGCCAACTATCAAGGGCTAATTTTTCTGTTGAATGTAAATCTAAACCAATGAAACAACGCATACCCACTCCTCTATCTACGTGTAATGAAGTCAACACGCCCTAGTTAATAGAAAAATTGTTTAAACCCAAATGGACATATCGTCAGGTGTCTCTATTTAGCTGTGCTTAGTCTAGCCGTGCTTGTTTTAACGTAATGCAAAACTTCTGCTGCAGGTAAATTCAAGTACAATAGTGTGAGAAGTTTATCTAGGTATTGCAAACCTTTATGTTACAGCCGTTATTACATTTACCCGCAGCCCAGCTTATTGAACCGGTTAACAAGGCGATTGGCGAAAACAACCTTATCATAGGTGCACCGCCGGGTGCAGGTAAGTCTACGGTGCTACCACTTTCTCTAATAAGCGCGATACCACAGGGTAAAGTGTTGTTGATGCAGCCTCGCCGCGTAGTCGTACGGAATTTGGCGAATTATCTGGCAGGCATACTTAATGAAAAAGTGGGCGACACAGTAGGTTACCGTATTAAAGGTGAAAGTAAGGTAGGAAAGAACACCCGCCTTGAACTCATTACCGAAGGTATACTCGCCAGAATGATTCAGTCTGACCCTGAACTTGCTGGGGTATCGGCCATTATATTTGATGAGTTTCATGAGCGCAGCATTCATAGCGACTTCGGTTTAGCGCTAGCCCTCGACGTACAAGCTGGCTTGCGAGAAGATCTCCGCCTAGTCGTTATGTCGGCCACCCTTGATGTAGAGCCGCTTACTGCATTAATGGATAATCACGGGGCTGTGCCTGCCATTAACCTCGATGCAAAAGGGCGAACTTTCCCCGTTACTATGCATTACAGCAAAGATGTGCTCGCCCATGAGGTGGTTAGCGCCACCGCAGAAATGACTACCCGAGCATTTTCTCAACACCAAGGTGATGTACTGGTCTTCTTGCCAGGAAGCGGAGCCATTCGAGGGGTGGCACAACGACTTTCTACGCTGGAAGATAAATATGATGTGGCATTGCACACGCTTTTTGGGGCGATGAGCAAAGAAGCCCAACAATCCGCTATCAACCCTGACCCACAAGGACGACGTAAAATTATTCTTGCCACCAATATTGCCGAAACCAGCTTAACCATAGAAGGGGTTAAGGTGGTGGTAGACAGTATGTGGGAGAATCAAGCGCAATATAACCCTTCCAGTGGTTTTACCCAGTTAATGCAACAGCGTATATCCCGAGCATCGGCTATTCAACGGGCTGGGCGAGCGGGACGCGTTAGCGCGGGTGATTGCTACCGGCTATGTAGCCAAAGTAGTTTTGAACGTATGGCGCAGCATAATGCTCCGCAAGTATTACGAGAAGATGTGTCGTCCTTATTGCTCGATGCCTTGCAATGGGGCGCTACGCCCTCATCGTTGGCGATGTTAACCCAGCCAACTAATGCACAGCTGAAGGTGGCTAGTAATAACTTAACCGCCATAGATGCTCTTAGAGATCTTGATGACAACCCAATAATTACCTCCTATGGGCGTAAACTGTCCGACATACCCTGCCATCCGAATTTGGCGAATTTGTTAATACGCTGCGAGCAAGGTGTTGAAGGGGTAGAGCCTACACTGCAAAGGAAACTTAAATGTGCTGCGCCTTTTGTGGTGGCATTGGCCGAAAACCTAGCTGGACAGTTTACACAAACCTATGTCATTGATGCGCTGTTGAATCTTGATGGTCAAGCGCGCAAACAGCTTCATCAGCAAGCATCTAAATATACAAGATATGTTGGTCTTACGGCGAACGATTTGGACATTAACGTCATAGACGAAGAAGCATTGGCGCTTTGTATTGCCATTGCCTTTCCTCAGCGGGTGGCGTTTTATCGGGGGCAAGCATCTGATAAGGCCAACGGAAAAGCAAATGGAAAGCAAAACGGACAAGGGGATACACAAGGTGCTATACGAGGGGCTAAACGAGGGGCCACGCAAGGAAATATGCAAGGAAAGCCTCAGCAAAGTGGATATAAGCTCGCCAGTGGCAAGGGGGGCGAATTAGAGCAGCATTCCCCTGAACAGTGGTTGGCCGTTTTACATGGTCAGCAAACCGGAAATACGGTGAAGTTCAGGTTAGTCCAGCCAATTAATGAAGCCCTGCTTCGTGCCGTGTTCCCAAATGAGTTTACTAGCAAAAAGCAAGTACGTTACAACGTGGCAAAAAAGGCTATGGAAGCACGGGTGATTACCGGTTTTTATGCCATCGACTTAGCCAGTGAGCCCGTATCAGGGCAAGAGAAACAACAAGATAATCGCTTTTGGAAAAAACAGACTGCTTATGCATGGTTTGAATATTTAGAGAACATTCCAGTAAGTGAGTGGCCACTCACTGAAGGTGACTGGCAATGGTGGAACAGACTTAAACTTGCTGCTTCGTTGAATTTACCTCAGCCGCAGGCGTTCGATAAACCAGACCCGTGGCCTCAGTCTTTGCCGGCATTAATGCACAATGCAAAAGAGGCATTAATTGAGCCTTTAAGTCGATGTGAGTCTTTGGCGAAACTACAAAAGTTGCCATGGAAAAATACGCTAAATAATGCACTTAGTTGGCCGCAGCAAGACGCCCTTGCTTCACTATTACCAACTCATTTACCGATACCCACAGGGCGTGATGCTGCACTTGAGTATCGCGATAACGGTGATGTGGTGTTAGCGGTTAGAATGCAAGAGATGTACAGCCAAACTGCCCCACTGACGGTGGCGGGTGGCAGAACCAATATTGTTTATGAGCTATTGTCGCCAGCAGGACGACCACTTCAAACCACTAAAGATTTAGCGGGGTTCTGGACAGGCAGTTATTTAGCGATTCAAAAAGAAATGAAAGGACGCTACCCCAAGCACTTTTGGCCAGATGAACCAGCTACCGCTAAACCCACCGCCAAAACAAAGAGGGCGATGGGCTAACGGGGCAAGTAAAGCCTTTTAAAAGCGGCTAAGCACTCTTATCAACTAAGTTCAAAGACTGCATCACATTAAGGCCCGGGAAGCCATCAGCAATCATATCGTTTGCTATTTGATAGTTGCGAATACCTTCGCGAGTAGCAGGGCCAATTATTCCATCGGGCGTACCAACATCGAAGCCGCGGTCATTCAGTTTTTTCTGTAAGCCAATAATATCGTTGCGGCTGTAAGCGGGTAAATCAGGTAGGGGAGCAATAATCCCGGATGCTCCTGAAATTCTATCGGCTAATACGCCTACCGCAATGGCGTAAAACTCTGAATTATTCCAACGCATGATCACGCGAAAGTTCTGGTAACCCACAAATGCTGGGCCTGCATGTCCTGCAGGAACCACCACGTATGCTTTAGTATCGTCGTCGCCTAATGGGCTAGCATCGGCTTGTTTCACGCCTAGTTCGCTCCACTGGCTCAATGTACGGCGGTTCTTATAACCAGAAAGTTGATAATCGAAACTATCAGGAAGTTGCACTTCTCGGCCCCAACGAAAGCCTCGTTGCCAGCCTAAACTTGCAAGAAAGTTGGCCGCAGAGGTTAGTGCATCTTCTTCACTATTCCATAAGTTAATTTGACCGTCATTGTCGCCATCTACCGCGTAATGGGTATAAGCTGACGGCATAAATTGGGTATGACCCATAGCGCCAGCCCAAGAACCTACCATTTCCTCACGGGTGAGTGACTCACGCTCAAATAATTTCACTGCAACCAAAAGCTCTTGGGTAAAGTATTTGCTTCTTCGGGGATCGCAAGCAAGCGTGGCTAATGAATCAAGAACAGGCATTTTGCCTTTGTAATTACCAAAGTTAGTTTCAAGCCCCCAAAAGGCAAGCAAATAGTGCGGCGGCACACCGTACTTGTCACTTAATTTGTGCAACAAGTCCTTGTGCTTTTCGTACATTTCCTTGCCCTTATTCGTGCGCCAATCGGTTACACGTTTACTAAAGTAGCCCGGAAACGTTTGCACGAATTCTGGTTGGCTTCTATCAAGCTCTATAACACGAGCTTGGTATACTAATGAGGGGAAAATGGTATCGACAGTGTCTTGACTGACACCTTGCTCAAGTGCTTTGTTGGCAAGTTGAGAGGTACACACGGAAAACGCCTCATCGGCCATTGCAGTAGTGCTGCAAAGTCCTGATAGCAGTGCTGACATCATTGATGCTGCAGTGACCCACTGCTTCCCTTTACCCTTTAAACCCATAATTCAATTCCTGTATTGCGAGTACACATGCTATCTCAATGTGACTGGTAAACGCGAGTATAATTCAATGATGCGCTAAGGTTTATGGCAGATGATACGTAACAATATGTAAACCTACCTTGCGACGTTATGCTGTAGGCGCTTGTTTTAAAATACCAACAATGTCGCCATCGTTGTTTAATTCAGCAAGCTCGATTAAATACCCTTTTTGAAGTTCATCTAACGAACGACCCTCTAACAGCTCTTTCACTCTGGCCTTTTCTCCCGCTACGATAGCCGATTGTAACCCTTCCATATTGGCAATAGAGCTCGCCTTATTTTCAGATGTCATAATTTCTCCTTGAGTGTAAGCATTCAACATTACTACGGTTGGTAACATTGAAACGATTGATTTTAGCGTGACGCTATTTTTGTAGTTGTTGCCGAGGGGGAGCAGTGGTAGTGTTCGCTAACTTCAGAGTGTGCAGCACGCAGTTGTTTATATGCTGCTACAAAATTCTTCAGCATTCGCTGGAAATTGTGTTCAGAAAGCTGCACAATTTTTTCAGCTTCATATCATGGCATTCTCAGTGGCAAAAAAAGTGGCAAAAAAACAATCGAAAGCGGCATCCAAACCTAAATCTTTTTCAATAATGAAGCTCTTCTTGCGCTTATTTCTGATAGGCGTTGTGGTACTTGGCGCCTACGCCTTTTACTTAGATGCGCAAATTAAACATGAATTTTCAGGCAATAAATGGGAAGTTCCAGCACAGATTTTTGCCCGTCCTCTAGAACTGAGTAAAGGGCAGGAAATTACTCCCACTGAAGTGATAGATGAATTAACCTTGTTGGGATATCGCAAAGTTAATGAAGCAGATGGTAGCGGTGAGTACAGTTATCGAAATGGCATTTTAAATATTCAGCGCCGCGCTTTCCATTTTCCTGAAGGCGCAGAAGGGCTTCGCCATTTAGAGATAACCTGGCAAGGCAGTCGGATTAGTCTGATTCAAGACAGAACGCAAACTCGCCCATTTGGCACTGTAAAACTTGAGCCATGGTTGGTTACGCGCATGGTCAGCGGTAGTCAGGAAGACAGAATGTTGGTCACACTGGATACTATTCCCGATATGCTGCCAAAAGCGTTAACGCTGGTGGAAGATCGCAATTTTTATAATCACCACGGTGTAGCGCCTTTATCTATATTACGGGCGCTACTAGCAAATATTGCGGCGGGCAGAACCGTACAAGGTGGTAGCACGCTTACCCAGCAATTAGTCAAAAATATGTTTCTAACCCGTGAACGCTCGATTGTGCGTAAAGCGAAAGAAGCCATTATGGCGGTGATCATAGACGCCAGGTATTCCAAGTCGGAAATCATTCAAGCCTATTTAAATGAAGTCTTCTTAGGGCAAAATGGAGACATGGCGGTGCACGGTTTCGGGCTGGCTAGTTACTTCTACTTTGACCGCCCAGCGAATGAACTGAGCACAACTGAAATAGCAACGCTTGTGGCTATTATCAAAGGCCCTTCTTATTATAATCCACGTAAACACCCTGAGCGCGTTAAAGAGCGCCGAGACTTAGTGTTGCGTATGTTATTTGACGAAAATGAAATTGACCGCAGTCAATATGAGCGGGCGATTAATATGCCGTTAGGTTTGGCCAGTGGCGCTAGTTTGGCCAGCGGCAAACATCCTGCTTTTATGGAGCAGGTAAGACGAGAGCTTGCAGATATTCTAGCCGATTCAAGCTTGCGTGACTCGGGCGTAAAAGTGTTTACCACGTTAGATATCGTGGCTCAGCGCCGGGCAGAAAAAGCCCTCTCTGGTACGATTGCCAGTTTACAAACGAACAGGAAAAATCCCCTTCAAGGCGCGATGGTTGTGACCGACAGTGCCAAAGGCGAAGTGCGCGCCATTGTTGGCGGTAAAGACTACTCATTTAAAGGGTTTAACCGAGCGTTAGGAGCGAAGCGTCCAATCGGTTCATTAATTAAACCTGCGGTGTATTTATCAGCCCTTGAAGATCCAACCCAGTTTAATTTAGCCACGCCACTTGAAGATGAGCCTATTACGCTAGAAAGCCGTAATGGGCAGCAATGGTCACCGTTAAATTACGATAAAGAATTCAGAGGGCAAGTGCCGCTTATTCAAGGATTGGTTGAATCTTTGAATGTGCCTACCGTTAATTTAGGCATGCAAGTGGGGCTGGATGTTATTGCTGACACGATTGCACGACTAGGCGTTACCTCTCAGGTCAATTTAGTGCCTTCTCTTACGTTAGGGGCGGTAGAGTTAACGCCGTTTGTTACCAACCAAATGTACCAAACATTATCGAACGGCGGGCGCTATGTTCCCCTTCATACAGTGAGCTCAGTCGTAACCGCTGACAATGCACTGTTATGGAAAAAGGCCGAATTTTATGCGCAGCGAACCGATGAAGCTGCTACTTACTTACTGAACTATGCACTTTACAAAGTCACGATAGATGGAACCGCAAAACAAATAGGTGCCAACTTTGGTAACGTGAATATGGCGGGTAAAACCGGTACTACTGACGATTATCGTGATAGTTGGTTCAGCGGCTTTGACCGTAACAACGTGGTGACTGTGTGGGTCGGCAATGATGATAACTTGCCAGTAAATTTAACCGGTGCCAGTGGTGCCTTACCGGTGTTTATTAATTATATGAAGTCTCAGTCACCTAAGTCTTTATCTCGCCGCTTTCCAGATGGTTTGGGTATTGCGCACTTTGACGCGAAGACCGGCGCGGTAGTGATTGCCGGTTGTGCCGGAAGCATGAGTGTACCTGCTATTCTAGATGCGTTACCGCCTGCGCAACAAGATTGTTCTGGTAAAGCAGTGAAGCCTGATGGAGAAAAAGAAGGCGAAAAGAAAAGCTGGTGGGAAAGAATATTTGGATAAAAAAACAGGTAGGCAGTAAAAAGCATCCAACTCAATATGCTTTTTATTGCCTCCTGAAAAAGCCCCAGGGAGTAGGCTAAACTTTAAAATTAGTACTAAAACTGGTCTAACATATATCGCGCTGTTGAAAACACTACAGCGCTAAGTGCAAATGCTGCTACGGGTGCCAAGACCAACATAAATAATGCGCTAGCGGTTAGCATACCTGCCTCCTTACGCGTCGTTATCGTTTTGAAACTCATCACTTTTCATTGGCGTAATCGTAATATCTGCAATTAAAGTGCTGGCTTCTGCCGCATCCGGTTCAAAAGTATGACTGGCCGTTAATACGTCATACGTGATGCCTATCGTCATATCTTGTTTTACATCAGTCATTGCACTAGCCACTAAATAATCGGTTTGCGACAGTAGGTTACTTGTTGGTTCATCCGCCATTGCAGTGGTGGCTGTAAATGCAGTACTTAGAATCAGCGCAGTAAGTAATTTTTTGTTGGTAAACATGGTTCATCTCCTATGAGTAAAAGTAAGTCACTGCACTAAATCGGACTGCTTGGCAGTTATTTATTAAGTCGTTATCAATTAACAATTAGTTTATAGCGAGGGATGTGCCATCTTTTTATAATTAGTTAAGTTAATGATTATTATAATTTTTTATTTTTATTGTTTTTAAGGTAGGTTTTCGAAATTAACGAATTAACTAATATTTAGTTAGTTTGTGGATGTGTTTTGGTCAAAATAACTAACGCTGATCATTGTGGGAAATGAAAATTAAAGCGGGACACAGCAAAGCAGAGAATATGGATAAGGTAAGTAGATACATATTTGGCTAAATAAACGTAAGGGGCAGTGATTCTACCCCTTAAACACACCATTTAGTTTTTGCGTAAGCGAGAAGCTAGGGTGAAGATGATGGCTAAAACGGCGCCAGCGACTAGACCTGCAAGACCATCGGCAGCAATCGCCATTACGGTCGTTATTGATGGCGCGAGTTCGCTGAACCACACTGCGGCGTGATGCAGAAAACCAATGTTGTGAGTAAGAATGCCGCCGCCCACCAAAAACATGGCAATGGTGCCAACTATTGCAAGGGTTTTCATCAAAATGGGCGCGGCTATTAACAGTGCACGGCCAAAGAAGCGTTGGAGGGTGTTCATGGTACCCGTGAGTGATTTACGCAGTAAATACAGCCCTACATCATCCATTTTGACAATACCAGCAACCAGCCCGTATACCCCTAATGTGATAGCAATGCTAAGCGCCACCAATACACCTACTTGAGTGGTAAAAGTGGCATCCGTTACACTCCCTAGTGCAATCACAATGATTTCCGCTGAAAGAATAAAGTCGGTACGAATAGCGCCTTTAATTTTCTCTTTTTCAAACGCGACCATATCCACTTTTTCATCAGCAAGGGCGTTTATTCTGGCTTCACGTTCTGCTGACTCATCATCATGAGGTAAATATTTATGAAGCAGCTTTTCAGCCCCTTCAAAGCACAAATAGAGTCCGCCTAGTACAAGAAGTACGGTGATTAACGAGGGCACAAAAGCGCTAATAAGAAGGGCGGCAGGAACCAATATAACTTTATTTAGCAATGAGCCTTTTGCTACGGCCCACACAACGGGTAATTCCCTGTCAGCTTTCACGCCCTGTACTTGGTTAGCGTTAAGCGCCAAATCATCCCCCAAAACACCAGCAGTTTTCTTTGCTGCCACCTTCGACATAACAGCAATGTCATCCATTAATGTTGCGATATCATCGAGAAGGGCTAATAAGTTCGCAGCGGCCACGTCACATTCCTTTCAAAAACCAAAAATGCAGCATACGTTGCACTGTCATAGGTTGGCAATGTTAAGGTATAAAAAGTAATAGCTAATTTTTAACGTATTGAGTTTTTGCGCCCTAATGACTTTTATAAGAGGCACGTAAGCTTAAAGCACTATGTATGACTGTGAGGTATCGTGAAGCCGTCATTATCTATTCGTTCTTATACTCGCACTATGTGTATGCACGCTCATGACTATTACCAGTTAGTATTGCCACTTAACGGGCATATCGATATATCGCTTAATACTTTCAGTGGGTGCGTTGGAGTAGGAGAGGGGATTTGTATAGCACCTGGTGCCATTCATGGCTTTACTGCTGATGAGCAGGCGAAGTTCATTGTAGCGGACTTGCAATCGGTGCCGGACAATATTGCTGGCGGCAATTTATTTGAAGAAGGCTCTTTACCCGCTGAAGGCTCCTTATCCGTTAAAGGCTCCTTATCCGCTAATGCCTCTGACCCCGCTAAAGGCGCTCCCATTTTTCAAATAAGCACACCCATGCAGGCGTTTTTAGCGTATGTGGAAGTGCAATTAACGCATCACATCACTGATGATGAGAATGACGCCATGTTAAGTTTGTTCTCGGCACTTTTAGCCCAGCAGCAACGCGGTGTCGCCACTGATAAGCGTATAATCCCAGTGCTTTCTTGCATTCACCAAGATGTCGCCTACCCACACACTATCACGTCCCTTGCTAAAATTGCCTGTGTGGGCGCAACACAATTTAAAAAGCGCTTTATAGCCGCTACTGGGATGGGGCTAAGGGAATACCTCATTAATGTGCGTATGGAGAAAGCACGGGCCTTACTGAGCAATACAGATATGCCTGTTATTGCCGTGGCGGTAAACGTGGGGTATGACGATGTGTCTGCGTTTACCCGTCGGTTTAAACACCATGTGGGTATGCCACCCACGCACTTTAAGCGTCGATAGCCAGGAAGGTAACTATGATCAGTTCCTTTCATAAGCTAAGTATTTATTCCCGTAGTATTTGCCCGAAAAATAATGGCCCGCAAAATATGTGAAAGCGCAGTATTCATTAACGCAGCAAAGTTTAACTGAAAATCAGGCTTTTAAATCAACCACACCGCCTTTTCTGCACAGATAGAATATACAATTACAGTTATGCTTAGGCTTCTTGAATTTTAAAAATAGGCAAGTAATGGCAACGTTTATAGGGCTTGTGGCCATCATTTCGTGGGGCGTATTAGCTGTGTTGGGTGTTTACGCATCGTCAGTGCCGCCTTTTCAGCTGCTTTTTATTTGTTTTTCAGTTTCTGCGCTATTGCTTTTTTTAAAGCGATTAATTAAGCGAGAGCCGTTATTTACATTACCTAAACTAACACTTACCCAATGGATAGTGGCTACCAGCGGTCTCTTCGGATTTCACTTTTGCTATTTTCTAGCCCTTCGTTATGCACCGCCTATTGAAGCAAGTCTTATTGCCTATCTATGGCCGTTACTGCTGGGTATTGCAGTGGCTAACGCGCACCAACGGTTGTTTGCTGTAATTGGAGGTGCACTAGGTTTTATTGGTTGCGGAATTTTAGTTACAGGGGGGGAAAGCATTCAGTTTAATAGCGAATTTACACTGGGTTACGGGTTGGCATTTATTTGCGCCTTAATTTGGTCGGGTTATTCGTGGTTTATGGCTGGCACAAAAAGCGATGTTGAAGACATTGGCTGGATATCTATTGCAGTAGCAGTGCTAGCGCTGGGCTCCCACCTAGCTCTAGAGTCGAGCTATTGGGACCTTTCATTTAACGCTTGGGCAAGTGCAATATTACTAGGACTTGGGCCTGTAGGTGGCGCGTTTTACTTGTGGGATATTGGGCTTAAATTTGGTAATCGCCAGTTGTTGGCGAGCCTAAGCTTTGCTACACCTGTTATCTCCAGTATTGCGCTATTTTTATTTGGAATAAGTACACTGTCCACCGCCATTTCAATAGCAATTGTACTTATTATGGTAGGCGCGCTAATTAGCAATGCTGTGCCAGCGCTCATCATGAAGCGTCGTCTACGCCAAGCGGCAAATGCCTAATTAATCAGAAGGACTCAAAGGGTCTTAGAGTCTAAGCGGCTAGTCTTTCACTGGCTCTTTAGCGACGCGGGCTTCAATAAAGCGGTCGTAGTCGCTGCCCTTGCTACATTCAAGCGTACCGCCAGTCCAACCACTTAAAACGGTAAGCGCTTTGTTGGTCGTGCCGGAGCAATTTACTTTTTTCACTGGTCGTTCTTCATATGACGTGTCCTCTTCACCTTTTCGAGTATCAACAATATCTGGGCTTTCTATTTTCCGCCTATGTGCTTCAGCCGCTCTTAAGCCTTCCTCAGCAATTTCTTCTTGCTCTCTTCGATTAAAAAATTGCGAGGCACTGGCCCGTGGAGACAAGTTTAAACTGCCAGCTTTCTGGTTTCTTGTCGAGGCGTTGATAGTAGCTTGGGTATTGGAAATCGTAGGCGCGGGTGCTTCAGGCAAGGGGGTTTCAGTTGAGTTATTTTCTGTAATTGTGCTTTCTGTATTTGGTGCAGTCTTGTCTTGTTTTGCTTCTGTGGGTTTTGCTTCTGCGGGTTTAGCTTCTACTGGCTTAGTCTCTACCGCTTTTATTTGCTCGGCAGTGTCAGTCACTTTTGCTTTGGGGCTTTCTGGTACGTTAGGCTCAACAACGGGAGGGATAACTTCTACCGGTTCAGGTGCCTCTGTAATGGTTTTTTCTACGCTAACGTGGGGGTAATACAAGGTTGCACTAATGGGGGCAGGCTTGTGTGCTGGTTTTACACCGCTTTCAAACGTAGTAAAGAAAATCACTATTACTAACCCAATTAGGTGTAAAAGGGTTGAGATAAGTAGGCCTTTTGCGAGTTTACCCTTCTTGCTCGCATGAAAAACCTGCGCACGTTCAGGCACATACTCAGGCTCTATAATAGGTGTGATAATTGTCATACCTAGTAACTGACCCGCATCATTACTAATTAGTTCCATCCTAATTTCATCGCTATTTTCAGTTAATTTAACTCACTGCGCTCTAAAGTTGGGCATTGATGGCGCTATGCACCAGTCTGGTGCGATAAATGTAAACAAAATGCATCACGTTTTAGTTAACTTATTGTTTTTATTCGTTAATTATTTGTGGCACATCTCTTGGTTTACTTCCCTGTACAAGACACGAAATGTGCAAAACAACCATTAAAAAAACTGGAGCAACTCATGAAACTAGTCACAGCTATCATCAAGCCGTTCAAGCTAGATGATGTTCGTGAAGCCATTTCAGAAATCGGAATTGACGGTCTAACCGTTACCGAAGTGAAAGGTTTCGGACGTCAAAAAGGCCACACTGAACTTTACCGCGGCGCGGAATATCAAGTGGATTTCTTACCTAAAGTCAAACTGGAAATTGCCGTTCAGGACGACCAGGTAGATCGCTTGGTAGAAGCCATCGTTGGCGCAGCCAAGACTGGCAAGATTGGTGACGGTAAGGTATTTGTTTACGACCTTGAACAAGCCGTACGTATTCGAACTGGCGAGTCAGACACAGACGCGTTGTAAGCCACAACGATTAATTTGCGGAGAAAAGCATAATGGAAATTACATTTGAACTCGGGTATGCACTAGATACCTTTTACTTCTTAATCTGCGGTGCACTAGTTATGTGGATGGCGGCAGGTTTCGCCATGCTAGAAGCTGGTTTGGTACGCGCTAAAAACACGACAGAAATTCTAACTAAAAATATCGCGTTATTTGCCATTGCTAGCACCATGTATATGATTTGCGGTTACGGCATCATGTATGGTGGCGGCGAGTGGAGCCCGTTCCTTGGTGGAATTATGGGTGACGGCGCAACAGGTGTTGCTGAAGATGCGGCAACGTATGCACCTTCTGCTGATTTCTTCTTCCAAGTAGTATTCGTTGCAACGGCAATGTCTATTGTTTCTGGTGCAGTGGCTGAGCGTATGAAGCTTTGGGCTTTCTTAGCATTCGCTGTTGTGATGACTGGTTTCATCTATCCAATGGAAGGTGCTTGGACGTGGGGCGGTGAAGCTGTATTTGGCATGTACACCCTTGGTGACCTTGGTTTCTCTGACTTTGCAGGTTCTGGTATTGTTCACATGGCAGGTGCTGCTGCAGCGTTAGCTGGTGTATTAGTACTAGGTGCTCGTAAAGGCAAATATACTGCTGACGGTAAAGTTAACGCTATTCCAGGTGCTAACCTTCCACTTGCTACGCTAGGTACATTCATTTTATGGATGGGTTGGTTTGGCTTTAACGGTGGTTCAGTACTTGCTACTGCTACAGTTGAAAGTGCAAACGCGGTTGCGATTGTATTTATGAATACTAACGCCGCAGCAGCTGGTGGTTGTATTGCAGCGCTTATCTTAGCACGCATTCTGTTCGGCAAAGCTGACCTAACTATGGCCCTTAACGGTGCACTAGCTGGTTTGGTGGCAATTACTGCAGAGCCTTCAACGCCTACTCCACTGCAAGCAACCTTATTCGGTGGTCTTGGTGGTATCTTAGTAGTACTAAGCATTGTAGCGTTAGATAAACTTAAAATTGATGATCCAGTAGGTGCTATCTCTGTTCACGGTGTAGTTGGTTTACTTGGTCTTATCCTTGTTCCATTCACTAACGACGGATCAAGCATTGTTGGTCAGTTAATTGGTGCTGCTACCATCTTTGTTTGGGTGTTTGTAGTAAGCCTTGTTGTTTGGTTAGCGATTAAAGCCGTTATTGGTGTTCGTGTAACTGAAGAAGAAGAATTCGACGGCGTTGATATGAGTGAATGTGGTCTGGAAGCATATCCTGACTTTACCAGCGGCCGTACGTAAGGAAGTCTGAACAGGCAAAATTACTTATAATAACGATAATGCCTGTATCATCAATCTTAAGCCCCGCATCTGCGGGGCTTTTTTCGTTTTTCATAAAGTTAAAAATAACGCTAAACTATTGATAATTTACTTAGTTAGCAATAATGCTACATTAGGTTTGTTCTTTTATTAGGAAAGTAAATCATGCTGTTGCGATGTTTGTTACTACTGTGTGTCAGTCAAATGGCTTATGGGTACGATAGGGTTACCGGCGCGCCGTTTGCGAGTCGTTCAGAAGTTATTGCTCAACATGGTATGGCTGCGACAAGCCAGCCTCTTGCTACCCAAGTGGCTCTCGATATTCTTAAACGAGGCGGTAGTGCTGTAGACGCCGCCATTGCTGCAAACGCGATGTTGGGGCTTGTTGAACCTACGGGGGCAGGTGTAGGCGGCGATCTATTCGCAATAGTATGGGATGCTAAAGAAAACAAGTTAGTTGGGTTGAACGCATCGGGCCGCTCTCCAAAGTTGCTGACCAAACAAGTGTTTAACGATAGAGGTTTAGCGCAAATACCTAAATTTGGGCCACTGCCTGTGTCTGTGCCTGGGGCCGTAGATGGCTGGTTTATGCTACATGAAAAGTTTGGCAAGTTACCTATGACAGCGTTGCTCACGCCGGCCATTGAATATGCCAAAAATGGCTTTCCTGTTTCTGAACTGGTTGCTTATTATTTAGCAATGAACAACGAAAGAATAGGTCATTACGATGGGTTTGCAGAAACGTTTCTTATTAATGGGAAAGTCCCCAAAAAAGGGGATGTTTTTAAGAACCCTGGTCTCGCAGTAACCTACGAAAAAATTGCCACTGGCGGGCGAGATGCTTTTTATAAGGGTGACATTGCGCAAAATATTGACGCCTATATGAAATCGCAAGGTGGTTACCTTTCTTATGCTGATTTAGCGTCGCATACGTCAGAATGGGTAGAGCCGGTATCAACAAATTATCGCGGCTACGATGTATGGGAGCTTCCCCCTAATGGGCAGGGTATTGCGGCATTACAAATACTCAATGTATTAGAGCGCTATGACATTGAAGGCATGGGCTTTAATTCTGCCGAGTATATTCATACCTTTGTGGAAGCGAAAAAGTTAGCATTTGAAGATCGCGCAAAGTTTTATGCTGACCCCGCATTTAAAGACATTCCAGTTGAGTGGTTAATTTCCAAAGATTACGCCACTGAACGTCAGCAGCTTATTAACGGCGATAAAGCCGCAGAACGTGTAGACGCAGGTATTTACGATGGCGATACAGTTTATTTAACGGTGGCCGATAAAAACGGTAATATGGTATCGCTAATCCAAAGTAACTATCGCGGTATGGGGTCAGGAATGACACCCCCAGGGCTTGGTTTTGTACTACAAAATCGCGGCGAAATGTTTACCTTAGAAGAAGGTCATTTCAACGAACTTAAGCCTGAAAAGCGCCCATTTCATACCATTATCCCTGCATTTGTAACTCGTAATGGTGCACCATTTTTAAGCTTCGGTGTAATGGGCGGAGGTACTCAGCCTCAAATGCATGCGCAAATCATTGTGAACATGCTCGATTTTGGTATGAATCTACAAGAAGCGGGTGATGCTCCGCGTATTTTGCACAGTGGCTCTAGTTCGCCAACAGGTAAATTAATGCTTGATGGCGGCTATATTAGCCTTGAATCAGGATTTGATGAGACAGTACAGCGAGAGTTGATGGAGCGAGGTCACACATTGCGTCGCGTTGTTGGTGCTTTTGGGGGCTATCAGGCAATTATGTGGGATGATAAGCGCAACGTTTACTTTGGGGCTTCTGAAAGCCGAAAAGATGGACAAGCTGCGGGTTATTAATACACACTCGTATCATTGTTCGCCATGGTTAAATAACAATAAGAGTGCCCATGACACAACCACAAAAAGGGATTTGCGCAGAACCTAATTTACATGCGCAATATTTACTGCTTAACGTTATTGATGACGATAGTGAAGCGGTAAGGGCGAAGCTTGCCCGCGTGTTAGATATATTCGAACACTTTGAGTCTGAGCATTACGAAGCTATGGTGACCGGTGTTGTGGCTATTGGAACTGGCTATTGGACTGAAGTGTACCCAGGCTTAATTCCAGTAGAATTGATGCCTTTCCCGGATATGCAATGTGAAGATAGAAGTGCGCCTACTATGCCCTGTGATTTGTTTATTCAAATTAGGGCTGACCGTTTAGATATTTGCCATGCTATCGGCATCGAGGTCATGGATTTACTCCGATTACACGTAGAAATGGTAGAGCAAATTCGTGGTTTTCGTTACCTTGATGGACGGGATCTTACCGGGTACTTGTATGCCGCAGATAACCCTCGTGGAATGAAGCGCAGAGAGGTTGCCATCGTAAATGAAAACGATCCTGATTTTAGCGGTGGAAGTTATCTACACGTACAGCGCTACAAGCATGACTTACGCCGTTGGCACAGTCTTTCATCACGGCAGCAAGAACAGGTGATGGGGACTACTCAGCAGCATAACTTGGTGAGTGCTGAACAGTCTGAATCTTCTCATAGTGTTCGCGCCAATATAATTACCACTGAAAGTGGTAAGGCAGGGCTGATTAAACAAGGTATGCCGTATGGTGATATGGTGTCGCAAGGGCTAATGTTCGTGAGTTGTTCAGCCAGCGCTCGGCCTTTTAAGGCCATGCTGCATAGCCAAATATACGGCAATGGTGATGGAGATTATGACCGCTGGTTAGATTTCACTAACGCAGAAACGGGCGCTGCCTTTTTTGCCCCATCCGTTACCTTTATTCGTGAACAGGCGAAAAATATAGAATCTGAATAGGGTCGGTGAGGCTCTACTGAATAGTTAAGGCGCCATCCCAGTCATCTGGCAGCAGCATGTTTTGATATATACGACACACATCAATATGGTGCTTCGCCAAGGAGTCTTGAGGAAAAATAGCCAACGCCGCTTCAAATTGCGCTATAGCCAACTCCCACTCTTTATCTATTCTACAGGCTAGGACAGCGGCAATTTTAAATTGAACCGAAAACCGTTCTTCCTGCTGTTGATGTGGCAAATGGCTAAGCACCTCATAAATTTGGATTGCGGCTTTGCGCCCTTTTACCCGAACCCAGTCAAGAAGCCGCGTTTTAACAGGGAACTTGTCCCCCATTCCTTCAAGTACTTGTGCACTGACAATAATGTCAGCACCGTACTTTGGCGCTAGTGCTTCTAAACGACAAGCAATATTAACGCTGTCGCCAATAAAAGTGGTATTCATTCTGTCATAGAACCTACCGTTCCCATTACCACAGGCCCATAGTGTATTCCCACACCCACATTAATGGGAACAAAGGCCTTACGCTTACGACGAATATTGTAAAAATCGAGGGTTTTGCGTAATTCCATCGCAGCGTTAATTGCGTCAATAGCTTTATCTTGCGGGGTACCACCTTGATGATCAAACAATGCCATCATGGCATCGCTGATAAATTTATCAATAAACCCGCCGTTCTCGTGAATTGGTTTATTCATACGCAAGAAATACGAGTTGAGAAACCCCATAAGCTCCTGTGGGCGCATTTTTCCTTATAAGCCGGTAAAACCGCGAATGTCGCAGAAAAGGATAGCTACATCCTGCTCATCGGCATAACCAAGCTCAATATGGCCTGAGCCGGTTTTAGTGATATGGTCGATAAACTGTTGAGGAACAAATTTTTGAAAGGCTTGAGATAATCTTAACGCTTCATCAGCAACGTGTTGATTATGCTGTTCGGCTGAGGAATCTGATTTTAACTTTGCTTTACGTCGCTGTCGGTAAATAAGTCTATTAAGTCTGTGCCGGCGATACTTTACCAGCACAGCGGTAACGACAACACTGTAAGCAAAAACTAAAAATAATACACTTAGTAGTAACCAATCCGTCGACGTCAAAATACCTATCCATTGTTATTATTTAAGCATTGCAAACACCTTGTCAGCGGCTTCTAAAGTTTTCGCAATGATGTCCTTATCATGCGCTTTAGATACAAATCCAGCTTCGTATGAGGCAGGTGCCAAGTAAACACCTTGCTCCAACATGCCGTGATAAAATTTGTTGAACTGCTCTGTATTGCAGTTAATGGCCTGCTGATAATTAGTCACGCGCTCAATGTCCGTGAAGAATATCCCAAACATACTGCCGGCAACATTAGTACTTAGTTTAATACCGTGCTTGTTGGCAAGGGCTTGCATGCCATCAGCAAGTGCTTGGGTATTTTCAAAGATGCCTTCGTAAAGGCCTTCTTCCTGAATCTGTTGCATGGCAGCTAAACCTGCAGCCATGGCTACGGGATTACCTGACAAGGTACCGGCCTGATAAACCGGGCCGGTAGGCGCAATATGAGTAAGAATGTCTCGTCTACCCCCGAAACAACCTACCGGCATTCCGCCGCCAATCACTTTACCTAAGCAAGTTAGGTCTGGCTTTATGCCGTAACGTTCTTGTGCTCCACCGCGTGATACCCGAAAACCTGTCATCACTTCATCAAATATCAGAAGGCTACCGTATTCGTCACACACATCACGAAGACCTTCTAAAAAGCCTTCAACAGGTGGAATGCAGTTCATATTACCAGCAACTGGCTCAACAATTATACAGGCAATGTCGTTTCCGTGAGCCTTAAATACATTCTTTACACTTTCTATACTGTTATATTCAACCGTTAAGGTGTGCTCGGCCACGTTAGCAGGTACACCAGGAGAACTCGGCACTCCCATGGTCAATGCCCCTGACCCTGCTTTTACTAGCAACGAGTCGGCATGTCCGTGATAACAGCCTTCAAATTTAACGATTTTATTGCGACCCGTGTAGCCGCGAGATAAACGAATAGCGGACATGGTGGCTTCAGTGCCTGAATTTACCATGCGTACCATTTCCATTGACGGCACCAATTTACTTACCGTTTCAGCCATAATGATTTCAGCTTCGGTAGGTGCACCGAATGAAAGACCGAATTCAGAGGCATCGATGACCGCTTGTCGAATTTGTGGATTATTATGACCCAATACCATGGGGCCCCACGATTGCACGTAATCGATATACTGTTTACCATCGGCGTCCCACATGTAAGGGCCATCAGCCTTGGTAATAAAACGAGGTGTTCCGCCAACGGCTTTAAAAGCGCGAACGGGTGAATTAACACCGCCAGGAATGGTTTTTTGGGCGCGGGTAAAAAGGACTTCAGATTTTTGCATGTAATTCATTGCTCTTGTTGCTGAACCATACCACTTCACGTTCATATTTAGTCAATAACTCTTCAACGCCTAACGTAAGCGCAAATAACGCCATGCGTACGAGAACGCCGTTGTCGGTTTGTCTGAATATGGCAAGGTTTGGATTTAAATTTAGGTCGTTATCTAGCTCGTTAGCCTCTATACGAGAATCTCGAGGAAGTGGATGCATAATGACAGTTTTAGACTGAAAATGGCGAGTATAAATAGAGTGGTTTAAACGGAACTTCCCACGGTATTTATTGGCTTCTTCTTGAGAAGGAAAACGCTCTTCCTGAATACGGGTTTGATAACAAATGTCGGCATCTAAACTGCCTTCAAATGTTTCCGTTATATTAAGCTGATGCCCCGCATTTTCAATCGCATCGATAATTGGCTGTGGCATGGCTAATTCTTTAGGCGATATTAGCGTGAAGCGCACATTTTTGAATAAGCATAAAAGGCGAGACAACGAGTGTACGGTTCTACCGTAACGAAGGTCGCCAATCATTGCGATATGTAAACCATCAATACCATGGCCATGGTATTCCAATTCACGTTTAATGGTAAATAAATCGAGTAAGGCTTGAGTGGGGTGTTCATTAGCACCGTCACCACCGTTAATCACTGGAACACGACTGCCTTCTGCAAACTCGGCTACCGATCCCGCAGCAGGGTGACGCATGGCAATAATATCTGAGTAACCGCTCAGTACACGGGCGGTATCATAAAGTGATTCGCCTTTCGCTAAGGCTGAACTGGCCATGCCGGTGGTTTCACGCACTTCACCACCTAAAAGGTTAAACGCGGTGCCGAAACTGACGCGAGTCCGGGTGCTAGGTTCGAAAAATAAATTACCAAGGATGGCGCCTTCAAGCACAGTAGTGCGCTTTTGGCGTTTCGCATAGGGCTGCATGGAATCAGCAACTGAGAATACTTTCTCAATAGCCTCACGATCGAATTGATTAACCGAAAGAATATGATTACCGGTAAAGTCAGACATGTGTCACTCAATCATCAACGAAAACGGCTTTAGTGTATAACAAACGAGGAAATAAGTAATCCTTCGTCGCCGTCTAGATGCTGAGTTATTCGTCTTTATTTGTACAATAAGTATTAAATAGCAGTAAGGTTTTCTCGACAGCAATTTCTACATGAGCGCCAATTGCTTCATTAAGCATTGCCTCTTGAACACCGCACAGCAATTTGTTGTGAAAGTCGCTTTGTAACAACGAGCAAAAGTCTATGGCCAACTGCACACTGTTAGCTTTCGTTAGCGCGCCTTTACCATAAAAGAAGAAGACTTCAGAGAAGGCCTCTATCGATGCACCAGGTCCAGCATCATAAAATAGTTTTGCCACATGAGGTGTGCTTTGCGCTTCACCAATGACCAATCGGAAAACAGCAACCGCCACTGGATCTTGTATCAACCTGATGAACTGCGTACCTACCTGCTTTAAATAATGGTTTAGCGGAAGGTTAGCATTCGTGCCTTGCATCAATTGATTGGTATCTAGTTGGTAAGATTGGCATTTCTTCGTAATAGCGGCCTTAAACAAGGCATCTTTATTATCGAAGTGAGAATAAACCGTTTGTTTTGATACCCCAGACGCCTTAGCAATATTATCCATTGAGGTATTAGCGAAACCATTTTCGATAAATAAACACGACGCTGAATGAAGAATAAGGTTATGTTTTTCTTCGCTTTTGGGGCGGCCTTGTCGTTTGTTTTTTTGTTCAGGCAATGGAATCTCACTCAAATTTTAATATCAAACTAGACGGTCTAGTATTTATAATCTAGCATAGTAAAAATAGTTTACCAAATATGCCTAGGCAAATAAGCCTGCAGAAGCAAGGAAAATGAAATGACAATTGAGTCTACTGAACAAGGAAAAGGGGCATCGACAGCACTGTGTGCTGCTATCGCTATCTTCGTTGTTGGTTTAACGCTTCTGCTGTTTGCTGCCGGGCTAAATGGCGCGACACAAAAACTTGCCGAGCATCCACTTACTGCGGTTTCAACTAAGCGCGTTACGGTACAAAACGGTTTTGAAATGCCGGTGAAAATTTATGGACTCATTGAATCTCCCAAAGCGGCGGATGTGTCTTTTGATACCAGTGGTCAAGTCATAGCAATTTTCGCTGATGAAGGCGATACGGTTCAAAAAGGTGATGTACTCGCCAAGCTAGACAATGACAGGTTGTCTGCGCGTCTTGTGGAATTAAATGCAACGTTAGAACGTACCCGTGCAGATTTAACGTTAGCAGAGCTCAGTGAAAAACGGGTGACTGTGCTGGTGGAGAAAAAACTAGAATCGTCGCAACGTTTAGATGAAGTGAAAGCCAATACGGCTGCTGCGAGCGCACAGGTAAAAGAAATTGAAGCAAGCATTGACAGTCTAGATGTAGAGCAAGCTAAAACAGAATTGCTCGCGCCTTTTTCAGGCACAATCAGTGCGCGTTACTTTGATGAAGGTAGTGTTGTCGCTGCAGGGGCTGCTTTGCTTAGTCTTACCAGCGATGCCCCTTTACAAGCCCGCTTTGCGGTGCCAGCGGATATGATCTCTTTATTTCGTGTAGGTGAAAAGGTAGCCCTTAATGTTGATGCGTTAAATATTGAAGCAACGGTGAGCCAACTTTCTCCTGTACGCAACAGACAAACCCGTACTGTTGATATTCTGGTTAATTTATCGAGTAATGCTGGCTTACGACCGGGCGATCTTGCCACCTTGATAGGGCAACGTCACGGCGATAGCAACGGCAGTTGGATACCTGCTAGTGCGCTTAGCAATGGTTTACGAGGGCTATGGCGCGTGTTCGTAGTGACAGAACAAGAGACGCTTAACCTTGAAAGTAGAACCGTTGAAGTTATTTATACCGACGGTGAGCGTGCCTTTGTACGCGGCGCATTAAGTGAAGGCGACCGCTTAGTAACAAGTGGAACGCATAAGCTGTCGCCAGGGCAAGCGGTTAAATTGAGTGAGGGTGATGTGAATAGCGCTGATGGAGTAACGCGATGAACCCTATGCTATTTGATACCGATAAAAAGTACCCATGGTATACCTTATTCTATCGACGACCTCACTTACTCGTTTTAAGCTTAGTGATATTGCTCGTTGCGGGCATGTCTGCGCTAGGTAATTTACCGCGCTTAGAAGACCCTAGAATTGATACCCGAAATGCCCTTGTGATCACGTCCTACCCAGGGGCTTCGGCTGAGCGGGTGGAAGCGCTTGTCAGTGATGTAATAGAAGATAAGCTACGTGAAATCTTTGAAATAAAGGAAGTTAAATCTACCTCAAGAGCTGGTATTTCAGTCATTAATATTGAAACCCAAGATTGGATTGATAGCAGCAGTAACGAACAGTTATTCAGTGAAATACGAGACGCTATAGGCGAAGCATCAGCAGGTTTTCCAGAAGGCGCAGGTTCGCCTATATTCGATGAAAAGCGCGGTGCCACTGCATTTACATTATTGTTAGCATTAAAAGCGTCGCACCCTGATACCACATCACTTACCCTTACGGGGCGGTTAGCGGAAGAACTCACCGATAGACTTCGTAATGTACACGGCACCGAGTTGGTACGTATTTATGGTGCCCCCGAAGAAGAAATTAGCGTAAGTATCTCCCCAGATAAACTCGCGGCAACCGGCCTAAACCTTGGGCAAGTCAGCAATATCATTAGTAACGCCGATCCTAAACTTCCTGCAGGTGTGCTGGACACTGAAAGCACAAATTTACGCTTCACAGTCGCGAAAGGGTTGGATGGGGTGGCGATGGTGTCTGCTATCCCGCTGGCGAATCAAGATGGTCGTTATTTACGTGTAGAAGACGTTGCAACGGTATCCCATGGGTATGTGACCCCTCGTTCTGACATTGGTGTGCTTGATGGAGAGGAAGTTATCTTCGTTGCTGCCCGTATGCAAACCTCGCTACGTGCCGATGTGTGGACCAACGATGCGCTAACCGTGGTTGATAGTTTCAATCGGGAATTTAAAGGCACGGTAACAGCCGACATTGCTTTTGAGCAGAATAAATATACCGGCAATCGCTTAGCCGAACTATCAGGCAACCTATTAATGGGTTGTGCGGTAGTCATGTTAGTTATATTACTCTTTATGGGGTTTAAAGCATCGTGGATAGTGGGGTTAGCGCTTCCGTTATGTGCGTCATTTGCGTTGTTCTCTCTTAACTTTTACAACGAGCAAATTCACCAAATGTCCATCTTCGGCATGATCATCGCCATTGGACTATTAATCGATAACGCCATTGTTATTACCGATGAAATTAGGATCAATTTACAAGACCCATCAGCCACTCGGGTTGGTGCAATGGCCAAAAGTGTCTCTCACCTTTTTGCGCCCTTACTGGCCTCTACACTTACCACCATATTGGGCTTCATGCCTATTTTTCTGCTAAACGGTAACATTGGGGATTTTGTTGGGCCTATTGCTATAAGCGTGGTGATGGCACTAATCGGCTCGTTGTTTATATCGCTGACAGTAATTGCAGCATTAGCCGCTCGCTTTCTCCCTAAAGGTGAACAGGCTGAAAATATGGCGAATAAACATTGGTGGCAAGTGGGGTTACAAGCCCCTAAATTAAGCCAAGCGTTTCGCGTACATTTAGCCGCGTGGATTGCACGACCGATTTTAGTCTTACCTTTAGTGCTTGTGTTTTGTATCTCGGGTTTTGTACTTTCAGGTACGTTGGCAAACGTATTTTTCCCCAGCGCTGATAGAGACCAGTTCGAAGTTTATATGTGGACGAAAGAGGGCAGTAGCATAGGCAACACACTCGCTTACACCCACAAAGTCGACAGTGTTATTCGCGAAAACGAAGGGGTTAAACAAGTGACATGGTTAGTAGGAGGTTCTGCTCCTTCAGTGTATTACAACCAAATCATGACACGTGATAATTTACCCAACTTTTCCAATGCCGTTTTAACAACGCATACGGTAGAAGAGGCGGCCAAATTAATTGGACGTTTGCAACATCATCTTGATGATACCTTCCCTGAAGTTCAAATTGTGGTGCGTGCATTTGGACAAGGTCCGCCTATTGCTGCGCCGGTAGAAGTAGAAATTTTCGGGCCCGATTTAGACATATTGAATGAATTAGGTCAGCAAGTTCGATTTTTAATGTCATCAGTACCCGGTATTTCCCAATCTACAGCCAGTATCACCATGGGTGAGCCAGAACTTAATGTTGATGCCTCAAGCGATACATTGTCCTACCTTGGCTTGAGCCTTTCCGATTTAGCGAGTCAGATGCAAATTAACTTTTCAGGGCTTGCTGGTGGTTCAGTTTTGGAAAGCACGGAAGAAATTCCTGTGCGCGTAAGATTATCAGATAGTTTCCGACAAGATGTGGCGGGCATAAACTCCATGCCTATTCCGGTGGCAGGAGACAATTCGGCAAATAGCGCTATAAACTGGTCGTCGTTAGGTGCAGTGGCTTCGTTAACACTAGCACCGTCTATCAGCAGCATTACTCGACAAGATGGCGAGCGGGTCAATCGTATTCAGGCTTACCTTTTGCCGAATGTGCCCCCCGTTGATGCCAGTAACACGTTAAGACAGAAGCTAAACGACAGCTTAGTGTTGCCAGAAGGGTATCGTATTCACCTTGCAGGTGATGCAGATGAACAGCAGCGGGCAATGGGGCAGCTAGGGACTTATGCACCGGTGCTCCTTGTACTCATGCTGACTACTCTCATTCTAACCTTTACGAGCTTGCGTATGGCGGGGGTGATTGTATTGGTAGCGATACTGTCAGTAGGGCTTGGCATGTTTAGTTTATGGTTATCAGGCTTACCGATTGGCTTTAACCCCCTATTAGGCTCTGCTGGGTTAATCGGGGTTGCGATAAATGGCTCCATCGTGGTTATTGCGGCGATAAATGCAAACGCAGAGGCTAAACATGGAAATATCGCTGCAATCGTGCAAGAAACCATGGGGTGTAGTCGACACATACTTTCCACCACCTTTACCACGGTGGGTGGGTTAATCCCGTTATTGCTCTTCAGTGAAGGAAGCTTCTGGCCGCCTCTTGCTGTCGTGCTGGCCGGTGGCGTGGGCTTCTCTGTCATATTATCGTTAGTGTTTACCCCCACCGTGGTAGCAGCATTTCAGCGCTACCGCTATCGACATCTGGCCTAACAACACGCGTTATAAACAGGTAAACTGTATTAATTATTAATCTGTTTGCCTGTTTATGCGTAAAAATCAGAATAAACAAAATGCGCCAACACGCCATTTTAGCTGGTGGAAGACAGACTGTGCCGTCTGCCAGCGTATTCGACTTTATGTGCTGTGGGCCTTAATTATGTTGGTTGTGTACCTGTATGTCTGGCAATAACCCTGAACCTATTCTTATTCGAGCCGCGTCAAAAAGTAACGGTATAACCAGTATCGTTATTGGTTGCGCAGGGCTAGTGTTTGCAGCGCTTTGGTTTGTATTGCTCCCTGATTGGCTTTTCCTTGCGGGTATTTTGATCACCAGTGCCGCATTAGTTACTTTATTGGTGGGCTACTTTAAAATTCGAGAACCTGAATTCAGCCTAGAAATGACCACAGAAGTAATTACCTATCGCCACCGTTTAGGCAGCTGGCGGATACATTGGGAAAACTTACAGCGGGCAGACTGCCCGAGAGTACGACAAGGATTAGAGCATGTAGGGCTTGAAACCGTGGGGTTTAAATTAAAAGACTATACCGAGTTTCTAACCAGTATATCGCCACGTTTAGCCACCCATTTGCTTATGGAGCAGCGACCTTTGTTGCTGCATAACACCAATGAAGGGTGTGCAACGGGAAGTTGCTACGAAGAGTCTATGTTCGATGACAATCATTTCACCTTAAACAATGGCACAGTACTCACTGGGGTAAAAGCCATGTTGGCAAACCGTATGGCAGAGCTTCGCAAGCGCCTAGGCTATGACGTGTTTATTGCTACCTCTGACATAGATAGAACCCCAGAAGAATTTGCTGCGCTTATTTCTCAATGCCAAGCCGCCCGCAGAACCAATAAGGTTCAATAACCCATGTTAAGCTAGCCTGTGCGCGTCTGCCCTTCAGAGCAGACTCGCTCAATTTCATCAAGTAACAGCGGCAGATTCTCAGCAACTAGAAAATGTTGCCCTAGTTTAAGGGCGCTTTCGAGCTCATCTGCTAAGCTTTGCAATCGCGGGGCGCCTATATAACAGCATGCTCCGTGTAACTTATGAATTTCGAGTTTAAGCTCTGCGTAATCTTTTTTATTCCACAGCGCCTTCAAGGTCATCAGCATGTCCGGCGCCATAGTAATAAAGTCTTCAAGTAATTCTTTTGCTGCTTCATGGTTCTGGTGTGCGCGTTTTAGCGCAAGCTGCCAGTCTAAGGAAGGAAGTAATATGTGCCCAGGCTCAGCTGCATGGCACCACGAACGAATAAGGTCTACCAGAGAACCTATCTCAATGGGTTTGGGCAAATAGTCATCCATGCCCGAAGCGAGTAATCTTTCTTGCTCTTCTTTAAAGGCATGGGCGGTTACCGCAATAATAGGTGTGCCCATGTTCAGCGTCGTTTTTCTTATCGCTCGAGACGCTTGAAGCCCATCCATAATAGGCATTTGAACATCCATTAATATCAAGTCGAACTCTTGGGTTTGGCACTGATTAACCGCGTCTTCGCCACTGGTTGTGGTCACTAATGATATAGGTGAGTTATCAAGCCAGGTATGCAGTAACTTGAGGTTCATATCCATATCATCCACGGCTAGAATTCTTGCCGGTGGAAGGGAGTTCAACTTATCTTGAAGCGGATTTCTTGGTACCGCTTTCTTATTATTCACTAAGCCATCGAGCTTACTTAGCGTCATTGGCATGCGTATTTGAGTATGAAAGTGCTGAGATAAACTTGGGTATTGAGTAAAAGGCTCTGGGCCTGAATACCAAAGCACGCGCTTAGTGGCATTAAACTGTACAAAGCGGCTTAAGAACTCATCCCGCTTGTCCATTTTTGATACCGGCACGGTTGCCATAAAGAAATCAGTGGAAGATGACTGTAGCGATAGTCTGGAAAGGTAATCAATGGATTCAACCGTGGTAACGTTAGCACCCAGTTGCTTCAACATAGAGGCGCTGGCACGGCGTGTAGCCGGAATGGGGTCGAAGATAACCACATGTTTTCCATGCCACTCGGTATCAGCACTCAATGCATATTTCTGGCTTAAGTGATTGGTTCTAAGGGTAACCACGAAGGTGGAACCTTGTCTTGGCGTACTTTTGAGGGTTAAGTCGCCTCGCATGAGTCGAACTAGCTCTCGACTAATTACCAAGCCTAATCCTGTCCCTTGGTAGTTTCGGTTTATCGAGTCATCTACTTGAGAAAACGCATTAAAGAGTTTCTTTCTGTCCTGCCGGTTTATACCGATACCCGTATCTTCAACGGTGATTTCAATTTCATGAATTCCGTGCAAAAGCGGGCGGCCTTTAACTGCTAGGGTAATCGTACCGGAAGGGGTGAATTTTAAGGCGTTGCCAAGCAGGTTGTTCAAAATTTGCTTTATTCTGAACACATCACCTATTAACTTTTCTGGCAAGGGCGCTAGGTCGAAAACAAATTCTAACTTTTTAGAATGGGAAGACTTCGCCATAATTGTCACCATTTCTTCCAATAAAGTATTGGGTGAAAATGGTTGGTTGTTGATTTGCAGCTTACCGGCTTCAATCTTAGAGAAGTCTAAAACATCGTTCACTATAGTCAGCAAGTTATCAGCGGCAGTATTGATAATTCGCACTTGCTCTTGTTGATCAGACGGCAAAGAGGCATGGGTGAGTTCTCGGCTAAACCCTAGAATACCGTTAAGAGGCGTACGTATTTCATGGCTCATATTGGCAAGAAATTGCGATTTCACATTACTGGCTTTAATTGCGTCTTTACGGGCAATATCTAAGCGTGCGTTTTGCTCTTCAATGAGCTCCATATTATTGCGTAAATCATCGGTGGCTTGCTCAACCTCATGCTCAAGTTGGCTTCTACTTTTTTCCATTAGCGCGAAAGAAAACAGCCCAGATTCTAAAAATACACCCACTTGGAAACAGTAAGTGGTGAAGTCGTTTGAGGGGAGTACGCCAATTAAACTTAGCATGCCAATAATGGCACCAGAGGCCAGCATACCCCAAGCAAATATAAAGTATCGGGCAGGTTGGAAGCGGTTAATGAAGGCTTCAATACCGGCAAATATATAACTACAAATTGCGATTAGACCTACACCATAAACCAAGTTATTCTTCCAGATAGAAGGAAGCACCCCCAGAAAACAAACTACCCCAATAACCATTTGTACTGCCAATAACAAAACAATGACAGGATGTGCAGCCTTGGCGTTCTTTTTGGTCTCAAGAAAGCTCACGGTAAAAAAACCGGATGAGATACCTATGATCACAAATATCAGTTCAGTGTGGCCAACAAGCCAATAGGGTATTCCCCCTGAAAACAGCAGGTGGATATGGCCGCCCCAAATAAATTGCCAAAGAATAACGGCGCATATATAGCCCACGTAGGCAATAAGACTGCGCTCGCGAACCCCGAAATACAGCACAAGGTTATAGACCGCCAGTATCAGCAACCCCCCGTAAAACAAACCCCACATTAGGCTGTTCATTTGGAACGAACTGCTATGAACTGGCTCAGGTTGCACTCGTAGTGGCGTAATAAGACTTGATGATTGGCTTTCAACACGTATGAATAAATCTACCCGTTCAGCGTTGGCAAGCTTTACCCGTAATGTAGGAATGCGAAAAATTTGCTCTTTTTGAGATTTCCCCTGATGGCTTTGCTGCAATACTTCTCCATTTTTAACCAAATAGAAATCGACTTTGTCGAGTTGGCTAAAATTGATAGAAAATACCCAGTTCTCTTGGTTTGACACGTTGGAAAATGACGTTA
This sequence comes from uncultured Alteromonas sp., assembly GCF_963976965.1. NCBI lineage: Bacteria > Pseudomonadati > Pseudomonadota > Gammaproteobacteria > Alteromonadales > Alteromonadaceae > Alteromonas > uncultured Alteromonas sp. The sequence continues at coordinate 126,924 of NZ_CAXBMP010000005.1, read as the reverse complement.
ATAACCACATTCCTTTATCTCTGAATCCAAAATTGGGATTACTATAGGGATGCATTCGAAAGTCGCTGCGCCGTCTACTCACATCGTTTATTGTGAGTGGCAGATTGGTTTCGTATAAATAGTACAGGGAGTCGGAGAGGTCTAAAGAAGCATCTTCATCGAAAAGTTGCTCAATATGCTGAGCGTGTGTTGATTGAGGGGCGATAAGCCAAAGTAATGCGCACAGCAGTGTAAAAATTCGAAACAAATACATCCTGAATAGCTTCTTAATCTTCTTCTATTCTTATTAAACCACTCTGGCGGACAATTGTACAAAAGATTGAGGCATTTACGTCTATCGCTATACTGAGTTAACCTAATAGTGATTATTGCACTAGCCCCTAGTTTGCCCCACAATAGAAACATTGAAGGCTTAATAAAAAGTCCTATTTTGTGGGTAAACACTTCCACATAAACACGCCGTTCGTTAACGCTGCTACCTGTTTAAATAAACTAAATGCTTGGCATTAACGCTGTATTGTGAAAATAACAAAACGAAAAAATTATCATGAGCGACGAGATTATTATTAACCGCGACGGTGTAGAACAACTGCCTTTAAGGCGCTTTACCGAAGACGCTTACTTAAACTATTCCATGTACGTCATCATGGACCGTGCCCTACCTCATATTGCTGACGGCCTAAAGCCCGTACAACGACGCATTATATACGCCATGTCTGACTTGGGACTGAGCGCTAATGCTAAGTACAAAAAATCAGCTAGAACGGTAGGGGATGTATTAGGTAAGTTTCATCCTCATGGAGATTCCGCGTGTTATGAAGCCATGGTATTGATGGCGCAGCCCTTTTCTTATCGCTACCCCTTGGTAGATGGGCAAGGAAACTGGGGAGCGCCAGACGACCCTAAATCTTTCGCTGCCATGCGATATACCGAGGCTAAACTTTCTCGTTTTTCAGAAGTTTTATTGGATGAATTAGGTCAAGGCACCGTCGATTGGACCCCCAATTTCGATGGCACATTAGAAGAGCCTTGTGTGCTACCCGCTCGTTTGCCGCATATCTTGCTTAATGGCGTTACCGGTATTGCTGTGGGTATGGCAACAGATATTCCACCACATAATGTGCGTGAATTGGCTTATGCCTGTGCCATGTTGCTCGACAACAGCAAAGCAGAGCTTAGCGATGTGCTAGAGCACGTTAATGGGCCAGATTATCCTACCGAAGCTGAAGTTATTACGCCTAAAGCTGATATTCGTAAACTTTACGAAACCGGCCGCGGCTCAATTAAAATGCGTGCGGTGTTCCACGAAGAAAATGGCGATATTGTTGTTACTGCGCTGCCTCACCAGGCATCAGGTGGTAAAATTTTAGAGCAAATCGCAGGGCAGATGCAGGCTAAAAAGCTGCCAATGGTTAGCGATTTACGCGACGAGTCAGATCACGAAAACCCTACCCGATTAATTATTACGCCGCGTTCAAACCGTATCGATACTGCCCAGTTAATGCAGCATTTGTTTGCGACTACCGATTTAGAAAAGAACTATCGCGTAAACCTAAACATGATTGGTTTGGATGGTCGTCCTAAGGTTAAAGATCTTCGAACTATCCTATCTGAATGGTTGGTTTACCGAAAAGAGACCGTTACCCGTCGTCTTCAGTACCGATTAGACAAAGTGCTGGCTCGTTTACATATTTTAGAAGGCTTGCTCATTGCCTTTTTGAATATCGATGAAGTTATCGAGATTATCCGTACCTACGAAAAACCCAAGCAAGAGTTAATCTCGCGGTTCTCGCTTAGCGATAAGCAGGCAGAAGCAATACTAGAATTAAAGCTTCGTCATTTAGCCAAGCTTGAAGAAATGAAAATTAAGGGCGAGCAAGACGAGTTGGCTGCAGAGCGTGACAAACTGCAAACCTTGCTAGGCTCAGATCGCCGCTTAAAAACCCTGATCAAGAAAGAAATTCTCGCCGATGCTGAAAAGTATGGTGATGATAGACGTTCACCCATTGTTGAGCGTGGCGAAGCGAAAGCATTGTCTGAAAAAGAACTCGTGCCAGCTGAATCAGTTACCGTGGTGTTATCAGAAAAAGGGTGGGCACGTTGCGCCAAAGGTCATGACATTGATGCAGAGGGATTAAGCTACAAAGCGGGTGATGGCTATCTATCAAGTGCAGAAGGGAAAAGTAATCAACCTGCGGTATTCATGGATACCTCGGGACGTACTTTCTCCTGTGATGCCCATGGATTGCCATCGGCGCGGAGTCAGGGGGAACCGCTGACAGGGCGTTTTGCCTTGGTAGGTGGTGAGTCGTTTGAACACGTTATTATGGCATCCGACGAGGCTAAGTTTTTGGTTGGCTCCGATGCTGGCTACGGCTTCGTAGGCACATTCAAAGATATGGTGAGCAAAAATAAGGCGGGGAAAGCATATCTTTCTTTGCCAAAGGCCGCCAAGGTAATGAAGCCTAAACCTGTCACTAACCCTGAGTCAGATTGGTGTTTAACCATCTCGAACGAGGGGCGTATGTTGCTGTTCCCACTTAAAGACTTGCCAAGCCTAGGTAAAGGAAAAGGGAATAAGCTGATTAATATTCCTGGTGCCAAAGCGCAATCCCGCGAAGAGTTTGTGACTGTATTGGCGGTAGTGCCTGATGGCGCTTCATTAAAAGTGACCGCGGGTAAACGTAATATGACCTTGTCTGCTTCAGATTTAGAACACTATTATGGAGAGCGAGGACGAAGAGGAAACAAGTTACCTCGAGGTTTACAGCGGGTGGATAGTGTTGAAGTGGTGCAAAATCAAAGCGCTTCAAGTGACGATAGTTCAGACGCCCAAGAGAATGATATTTCCTAAACAATGGTTGTCGTTGGGTGTGACTGAACTACACTATTATTAACTGTATAAGGAGACCGTATGTTAGGGATTGTATTTACTTCGCTCATAGACATGCTAGAAGAAAAGGTATCGCCTGAATTTGCTGACGAAGTGATTGTTGAAGCTGAGTTAACAAATGATGGAGCCTATACTGCGGTCGGCTATTACCCTTTTGAAGAAATGCAGAAAATATTAACTATCCTTACCGCGAAAACCGGTAAGTCGGTTAATGAACTGCTGTACGATTTTGGGGTTTATCTTTTTGGTAAGCTAGCGGCAGTACATGGCAATGTACTTGCAGACACGAAAGACATTTTACAGTTGCTAGAACACCTTGATGGTGACATTCATGTTCAAGTGCGCAAACTCTATCCAGATGCTGATTTGCCTAGGTTTACCGTTATATCTAGAACCGATAATAGTATGCGCTTGCGCTACTTCTCGGAACGAGAATTGTATCCCCTTGCTGAAGGGTTGATGGATGCAGCAGCTGCGTACTTCGATTGCACGCTAGAACGCGAAACTCATCAAATGTCATTCCCTCATACTTACGAATTTAGTATTCAGGTTGTGTAGCCGGTGGGCGCCGATCTAGATCCTCTAGAAGAAAAATTAAAAAGCTTAGAAAGGCGGCTTCAGCGTGAAAAAACAGCAAGAGAAAATGCAGAATCCTTGCTGTTGCTAAAAGCTGACGAGCTATACAATTCACTCCTTTTCAGTCAGCAATCCCAGAAAAAGTTAGAACTCGCATTATGGGCATCGCAAGAGTCGTTTTGGGATTGGCAGGCGAGCCACGACATCATTGATATTCGTGCGTTTTCACTTAATTCAGAAAGTGAGTCTACCTGGTCCGGAACCCCAATCGACTTAATGGCGTTAGTGCATGAAGGTGACTTGGAAAACTTACAGTTTCAATGGTCGATGGCGCTTCATGGTGGGCGCGAACGCATAGAACTTTCCTTTCGTATGAGCATACAAGGCCAGTTGCAGTGGGTGCGCCTAAGAGGGCGTGTACTTAAGCGTGGTAGTAGTGGTGAAGCCTTACAAATAGTGGGAACCACGAGAGATATAACGCAGCAAAGGGAAGCAGAGCAATCCTTTCAACTCATGGCATCAGCCTTTGCGAATTCTCGCGAACCCATGTTGGTATTATCTCCTAGCTTAAGCATAAACGAATGCAATGAGGCGTTTGTGAAGCTGGTGGGTGCGCCAGATAAAATGGCCTGTATCAATCTTAATCTTAATGATTTGTTGAAGGGTGAAAAGGTAAATACCAATAGCTTGGAGCATAAAAAACAGCTTAGGTTTGAGTCTGTTATTGTACCCAGAGTGGGGGAGAATACCGCGGTTGATATATCCGTATCGGTGTTTGACAATTACCTAGAAGCCTCATCATCGCTTATTGCCACTATGCGGGATATTAGTGAACGCAAACGCAATGAAGCTCGGTTAAAGCAACTTGCCCTGTACGATGAATTAACTGGGTTAAATAATCGCAGCGCCCTGCGTGATATTTTCCAACAACTTTTCGACAGCCACGGCGACTTTTTAGTCGTGTTCATCGACCTTGATGGTTTCAAGGCGATTAATGATACCGCGGGTCATGAGAAAGGCGATGTTGAGCTTCAGCGTGTTGCCGCATTGCTAACCGCTTCATTTGGTCCGTTTGGTGATGTGGCGCGGTGGGGAGGCGATGAGTTTATTGCGGTACTTTCAAGACAAAATATTGAATGGGCGGTGGAGAAATCCGAAGCGCTCATTCGGCTCATCGAAGAAGATGTTGTGGTAACTAAAAAGGTCGAATTGAAACTGTCCGCAAGTATCGGTATTGCCAAATTTCCCGAACACAATGACAGTATTGAAGGCGTTGTACAATGCGCAGATGCGGCAATGTATCACGCCAAAAAACTTGGTAAAGGCCAAGTGAATGTCTATGAGGATGGGCTTTATGAGAGAATGTCGCAACAGGTCAGTATGGTTAACGACTTGCGTAAAGCTATCGAAAATAACTTGCTCGATTATTATATTCAAGGCAAGTATGACTTACAGGGCAATTTGAAAGGCGGAGAAGTGCTTTGCAGGTGGATATCTGGTTTGCACGGTGTTGTACCTCCTCTGGTATTTATCCCCATCGCTGAAGCGCACGACCTTGACCGCCAGATTGGCGTGCAAGCGCTGGAAGCTGCATGTGACTACATTGCTATGATGGAAGCGCAGCAAGGGGAGAGCATTCCGCTTTCAATTAATATCAGTGTTAACCAAATGCTAGACACCGATTTCCCCGCCCAAGCCACGAAAATTTGTAATGATAGTTCGGTGCGAACCAACATGATTGAACTTGAACTCACCGAGTCTATTTTTATCCGTGATGAAAAAGCCGCGCTTGCCGCGCTAAATAGTCTGCGTGAAGTTGGCTTCCGCCTTTCACTTGACGATTTTGGCAGTGGCTTTTCTTCCTTAAGTTACCTTCGAAACTTTCATTTTGAAGTCGTTAAAGTGGACAGGAGCTTGGTTAAGGATATCCATAACAACAGTAAAGCGAATGCGCTTTTCTGTGGTTTGGTGGCCATGCTCAATAGGTTGCAGATTGAAATTGTGGTGGAAGGGGTAGAGCAGGAGTCTTACTTACCCTTTATGGAAAATGCTGACGTGAACCTCATGCAGGGTTTTTATTTCGATAAACCTATGCCTTATGATCAGTTCCTTGCAAGGCACACAAACGTGTCAGATACGTTCCCTAGCAGAAAATAAAAGGGCTTTCGCCCCTTTATTCATCGCATTTAAATTCTTTTTTGTTCAGACTGCGCCGATTCAACGCATCAAAACGTTAACTGGCGTTAGTGCTTTCAAATATCTTATCTGCGGAAGCTGCCACAAAGCCTTGGTAGCGTTTGCCATTAGGCATGTTATAGCGCTGAGCAAATTCGTAGAAACAACTTGGAATGGCAGCGGTCTCATCAGAAAAATTCACAGGAGCCCGATCGGCCATAGTAGACGACTGCGCTAAGAAGACCTCAGGCCCGCCTTTTATTTCGCCGCCAGAGGTGTTTAGCACAAAACCGGCTTCTTTAAGGCGCGCGTTTACATCTGAAAGCTCATCAGTTTGCCCTAAATGATTCACGCTAACTGTGAAGTGATTAGCGCGAAATCCCCATGCCGCTAACCACGCTGCATATTCTGATTCATTGAGCAGAGCATCGTAATCGGCTTTGCTGATATCCCAGTGACGGCCTGAATAAAGGAAGTTATCAGCAGTCACGACATTGGCATCCATTTGCGCTACAAGCTTTTGAATTATGGCCTGCGTATTGTCGGACAGTTCGTTCACTCTCAACTCGCTGATGAAGACTTTTGGTTTTGTGTCATCAGGGTGTTCGAAATGCTTGGCGGTTAGCTTCTTCGCTTCGAAATTATAATTACCCATTTCGGTATATCCGAGGGCAAGAAAGTGAGCGGCCAATTTTTCAAGCGCAGTTTTATCTAATGCAAAGGTTCTAAAAGCAACATGGTCGTTAACAATGTTATTTGTGCTTTCTTCATCCGCAAGCAGGGCATGAATTTTGTGAGCTGAAGGGGTAATTGCAACATAATCGTCCCACATATTGGCAAAGAGCGTATCGATATTGTTATGCATGGGGTGTGTCCTATAAATAAAGCCGCTATTGATAGCGGCTTTGTCTGTATTGGTTTATTTAAAGTGTTAGGCCAGGGCTTAACTTGCCCGGCAAGGTCACTTTTTCAAGCTCTACCGAGGCGACAGGGAATGCGCAATAATCGGCGGCATAAAATGCACTGGCGCGATGGTTTCCACTTTCACCAATGCCACCAAACGGTGCTGCACTGCTTGCACCCGTAATAGGGCGATTCCAGTTAACAATGCCTGCACGAATACGTGCAAAAAAGTAACGGTAGTCTTCTTCGTTATCAGCTAGCAATCCTGCTGATAAGCCAAAGCTGGTATTGTTCGCCTCTTCAATTGCACTATCAAAGTCGGTGTAGCGAATAACCTTAAGCAATGGGCCGAAGTGCTCTTCATCAGGCAATTTAGATAGCATGTCAGTGACATCAATAATACCTGGGGTGGCGAAACCCTTTTGGGGATCAGGCTGTTCTAATCGCAACAACACCTTGCCGCCTAGAGCTTCAAGTTCTTGCTGCGCTTTAACCATAGATGCTGCAGCATTGGCTGAAATCATTGCGCCCATGAAAGGCTGATCTTCTGCGTCATAGTCATCAATTTTGATGTTTTTAGTGACTTCAAGAAGACGGGCTAATGTGGCATCACCTTGTGCATTGGCAGGCAAAAACAAACGGCGTGCACAGGTGCAGCGTTGTCCCGACGTAATAAAGGCCGACTGCACGATATCGTGAACCGCACCATCAATATCGGCTACGTCTTTCACTATTAACGGATTATTTCCGCCCATTTCAAGGGCCAAAATTTTACCTGGATGACCCGCAAACTGTTCGTGTAAAATTTTGCCCGTACGTGAACTTCCGGTAAAGAATAACCCATCAATACCATTGTGTGACGCTAGCGCTTTACCGGTTTCAACTTCACCTTGTACTAAATTTAGTACGCCAGCTGGTAAGCCTGCTTGTTCCCATAGTTTAACCATTTCTTCGGCAACCATAGGGGTCAAGTCGCTTGGTTTAAATACCACGGTATTACCTGCAATAAGCGCAGGTACAATGTGACCATTGGGTAAGTGACCAGGGAAATTATACGGGCCGAATACGGCTACAACACCATGGGCTTTATGGCGAATGAAGGCTTTACCTACAGGCATAGGGTTTTCCACATTGCCGGTACGTTCGAAATATGCTTTTTCAGAAATAGCAATTTTACCCATCATGGCGCCCACTTCTGTGGCCGTTTCCCACTCAGGTTTGCCGGTTTCTTTTGCCATCACTTTAGCTAGGTGCGCTTTCGCTTCGCCTAGCTTTTCGCCGTATACCTTAATAATGCTTAAACGTTCTTCAACCGTCATCATTCCCCATGCAGGGGCAGCGGCACGAGCGGCTTTCACTGCTAAGTCAATTTGACTAGGAGAGGCTGACTTACCTTCCCAAATAACTTGGTTTTTAGCGGGGTCGATTGAGGCTAGGTTGTGCCCTTCACCGGTCACCCATTGACCGTCGATAAAGTGTGTATGTAACATAAAAAAGTGTCCTTCAATTAGTCTCTGAACTTTACAGGTGCAAGACGAACATGGTCGCCCTCTTGCACATTCAGAGCGGCTGCCGCTTGACGTGAAAGCACGGCAATATTTTGCTCTTCGTTAACCCCTATTTCGGTGGCTACCGCGCGAAAGTCTGCAACAGAGGTGTTGATGATGTAGTGGGTTTGGCCTTGTGCGGCCGCCGCATCATCAATGACAATTGGCATTTTTAAGCTAGACTGTGCCGTTCGGATATGACTGAGATTGGCCTCTACCGTAGGACCTGCATCAAAAATATCGACGTAACCGCGACAACTAAAGCCTTCGCCTTCTAGCAGTTGCAGGGCAGGGCGGGTTTTGTCATGAACCTGACCAATAACCGCTTGTGCTTCTTTACTTAATAGATTGACGTAAATAGGATATTTAGGCATCAGTTCTGCAATAAACACCTTATTACCAATACCGGTTAAGTAGTCGGCAGTAGGAAAGTCCATTGAGAAAAAGTGGGTTTCAAGCCATTCCCAAAAAGGCGAACGGCCTTCTTCATCACTTACACCACGCATTTCGGCAATAATCGTTTCAGAGAAGCGTTCACGATGCTCCATCATAAACAAGAAGCGCACTTTCGATAAAAAACGCCCGTTGATGCCTCCACGCGCCTGCTCCCTTAAGAACAGCGTACATATCTCAGTAACACCCGTGTAGTCATTACAGAAGGTTAGAATTTCAACCGTATTGTGAATGTTTAGCTCGCGAGAGGCATGTACCACTTTACTCAAGTGATAGTGGTAAAACGCATCATCAATGCCTACGGCTGCTTCAATACCTGAAGTGCCCACTACTTCGCCGGTGGTCGTATCTTCCATTACAAACAGGTACGACTCATCACCGGGTTGGGTCACGTTAGCTTTGGTGAAAGCTTCTTGCGCACGGTCGACTTTTCTATGCAGCAGATCATCGTTAACCGGCAACGAGGTAAACCCAATACCTGATTCTACTGCAATGTCGTACAAAGCCTGGTAATCAGCTTGTGTAATAGGGCGAATTATATTCATGTTCGCTACTCGCTAAATTGGCGTTTATTCGGCGTTCACAACAGCGGCAACGGCACGTTCAAAGCGGGCTAGACCTTCTTTAATATCTTCATCAGGAATAACCAAAGAAGGAGCAAAACGAATAACGTTAGCGCCAGCAATTAAACACATAAGGTGTTCTTTTGTTGCGGCCATCATAAAGTCGCGAGCGCGGCCTTGGTATTTTTCGTTTAACGCGCAGCCAAGCAACATACCTTGCCCACGTACTTCAGAAAATACCTCGTACTTGTCGTTGATGGCTGTTAAAAGCTCACGATACAAGGCTTCTTTGTGTAGCACGCCTTCAAGTACTTCAGGCTGGTTAACAATATCAAAGGCTTTTTCAGCTACAGCGCAGGCTAGTGGATTACCGCCGTAGGTACTTCCATGCGTACCTGCTTTTAAATGCGCGGCAATGTCAGTAGTTGTTAGCATAGCGCCAATAGGGAAGCCACCGCCTAACGATTTTGCGGTAGTTAAAATGTCAGGTGTCACATCTAAGCCCATATAGGCATACAGGTGACCAGTACGGCCAACACCCGATTGCACTTCATCAAAAATGAGCAAGGCATTGTGCTTATCACACAACTCACGCACGCCTTTGATAAATTCAATATCAGGAGAGATGATTCCGCCTTCGCCTTGAAGGGGTTCCATCATAACGGCACATGTGTTGTCTGAGATTAATGCTTCGAAAGCGGCTAAATCGTTATAGTCGCAATGCTCAACAGCACCAGGCTTAGGACCAAAACCATCTGAATATGCGGCCTGTCCGCCAACGGTTACGGTAAAGAAAGTACGGCCGTGGAACCCTTTGTTGAAGGCAATAATTTGGTTTTTATCTTCACCGTAGTTATCTAATGCGAAACGACGTGCTAATTTTAATGCGGCTTCATTGGCTTCTGCGCCTGAGTTAGCAAAGTACACTTTCTCTGCAAACGTGGCATTGACCAGTTTAGAGGCTAAGCGAAGGGCTGGCTCATTGGTGAATACGTTACTCAAGTGCCACAACTTACTGCCTTGTTCGTTAAGCGCCTTAACGAGTTCAGGGTGACAATGACCTAGTACGTTCACGGCAATACCGCCAGCGAAGTCGATGTACTCAGCACCATCTTGATCCCATACACGCGAACCTTCTCCGCGTACGGGTACCATGCCCGCAGGATTGTAGTTAGGCACCATCACTTCATCAAACGTTGCGCGAGTTACTGTCATTTTTGTTACCTCTGTTTTAAGCGCCCGTGTCGGTACAATAGACCTCGAGCAGGCGGAAAAATAAACGAAATTACCGGAGAGTATGCCATTTTTTTAAGGAGTTGTCTTGTTTGTGAATGGCTGCAGCCCTTTATATACAAGGACTCTGGCTTAATTTGCAGGAAAAGTGAATAACTATTTACTACTAAGCCATATTGTTTAGGAATAGTGTAATTAAAAGGTGAATTAGGTGTGTAATCTCACAGCCAGAGCGCGTTGATCTGGCGTGGGTCAAATGAGGGTAAAAGGAGATATTTGGCTAATTTGCATGAATATCCACAAAAAATTAGCTGTTTTCTTCCTCCCTTGATAAAGGAAGGGTGAAAATATCAACAGATCTTAGTTTTTCCAATGCACCTGATGGATATTCTTGTTCTTTAATCATTGGTTTTACCTCTGCCACTTCAACCATACGTGATTGATGCAGCATTCTTACCTTCGAATAGGTGCGAGCTTGATGTAGAAGCTTAGACATGGAGCCTACTTCACAGGGCTCTCTGTTGGCACATTGACGCATCGCATCACCAATAAATAAGCGTTTCAACATCATGTTTTCAATAAGGTCGGCGGATAATGCATCAGCATATTCATCTTGTAATGCAATTAGGTAATTCGCCGATGGTGCCAGCTTTAATAAAGCTTCATGACGCATGCGCTCTTTGTCTTTTTGGCTTTCGGTCAATAGGTGAAGCTGCACCTTATCAAACAACTTGAAGTACAAGCGGATGATGGCACAGCGACCTAATTGACTGAGCATACCAAAACTATAAGCCTGAACCGGGTTAAGCTTATAGTGCGGCGCGAGGTGCCTAGCGGATACCGCCGTGCCGTGCGCAAACTGAGTGAGTTTAAGTTTAATGCAAGGGTACGGGTCGGTTACCTGAGGCATGGCACGTTTTACAATAAGAGAAGGAATAAGCAGGCGTAAATTCTCAATGCCTAAGAAGCTAAGTGCCGTTCTGAAAGTTTCCACCACGATTACCCTACCTTTGGAGTCTCGTCTTCTAAAAGCCGGAGAGTTCACGACTTGCATCAACTCGTCATAAAGCCAAGGTAAGTTAGCTGCAATAGGTTCTAGTTTTGATACCGATGCCGCGCGTACCGATAGCGCGTCGAGTAAAGCACCCGTGTCATCACTTAAATTTAATGTGTTGTTGAAAACGTCGGAGGTAAACGATAGCTGCTCGGTAAGCTCACCTAACAAGACTTCATGCAAGTAATGATTAACTGTTTCGGTATATGAGGCATCAGATTGCGCTTTTAGGCGCTTATTCTCAATAGCGACTTTTTCTACGTGAAGTAATTGTCTGCGGGCGTCACCTTGTTCAGATTGTTCAAAGCTGATTTCACCAGGACCACGCTTTCCCAGCATTTTCATCGCAAGCTCTGGAGAAATTAATAGGCTCTCAAAGCGCTCATCGATAGGCGGCGGGGTCGATGCTGGGGTCGTCATCTTAAAGTAGCTCCTGCTAAGTAACTGTTCGTGCGTCTGTTCATAGATGCCGTGCATTGGGTCGCCCTACTTCCTAAATATACTACTTACAAAGGCGCTTTGTTGATTAACCTATAAAAAGTAAACAAAAACAACGCCAAATGCGAATAACTGCAGAACTTTTTTATCGGCAGGAAGCCATATAGCTTAAGTTTATTCTGAACCCTTGGCAGAATAAATAAGAGTGACGGCCTAAGCATTTAGAAAAGCATTTAAAATATCGTGACCATACTCGGTTAGTAAGGATTCAGGGTGAAATTGTACACCCCAGATAGGGAGTGCGTTATGAGAGATTCCCATAATCTCTTTTTCCCCATCATCAGTCACGCACCACGCATCTATATTTAAAACGTTAGGGAAGTGGTTTTCATCAAGCACCAATGAGTGATAGCGAGTTACCGCGTAACCTTGTTCAAACCCATTAAACAGGCCTCGGTTTTTATGAAAGAGCGCAGAGGTTTTGCCGTGCTTAATTTCTTTTGCACCGATAACAGAAGCACCAAAAACCTGGCCGATGGCTTGATGGCCTAAGCACACACCAAGTAATGGAATTTTCCCAGCGAAGTGCTTAATCACCTCTACGCTAATTCCTGACTCATTAGGTGTACAGGGCCCGGGTGAAATCACTAAATGACTTGGCGATAAGGCTTCTATATCGGCAATGCTAAGGGCGTTATTTCTCACCACTTTAACGCAAGCACCTAATTCAGTAAGGTAACGGGCTAGATTGTGAGTAAATGAATCGAAATTATCAATTAACAGCAACACGGCAATCTAACCTGTTCAATGCAACACTAGTTAAGGCTTTGGAATAAAACCAACGGCTTCATACACCTTTTTAAGGGTTTCTTCTGCGCGGGCTGATGCTTTTTCAGCGCCATTTCGCATGACATCGTTTAAGTAGTCACGATTCGTACGAATATCGGCATAGCGTTGCTGAATTGGCTCTAGTAGTCCCACTACCGCTTCTGCTACGTCACCCTTCAAGTGACCATACATTTTATCTTCGTAAGCGGGAACCAGCTCATCTATCGTCTTACCTGTCGACAGCGACAGTAAAGTAAGTAGGTTCGATACCCCTGGCTTTTCCTGTGGATTGAAGTAAATGTTAGCTTGCTCGTCTGAATCGGTTACCGCGCGTTTAATTTTCTTAGTAATCTTTTTAGGATCTTCAAGCAAACCAATAAAGTTATTTGGGTTAACGTCAGACTTCGACATCTTCTTTTCAGGCTCTTGTAGGCTCATGATACGAGCGCCGAACTCAGGGATATGAGGCTCAGGTACGCGCAATATTTCGCCGTACAAGTTATTCACACGATTTGCGATATCACGGGTAAGCTCAAGGTGTTGTTTTTGGTCATCACCAACAGGTACTTTGTCTGCTTGGTACATTAAAATATCTGCGGCCATTAATACCGGATAACCGTATAAGCCAACATTAATATTATTCTCGTTTTTTGCCGACTTATCTTTAAATTGTGTCATGCGATTTAGTTCACCCATTTGGGTGTAACAATTTAGCACCCATGAAAGCTGGGCGTGCTGAGGCACGTGAGACTGCAAAAATAATGTGCTTTTCTCTGGATTAATACCGCAGGCAAGGTATAGAGCTAGTCCATCAAGCGAGGCCTCAAACAATTGCTTAGGATCTTGCCTAACCGTAATGGCGTGCAAATCTACCAACATATATAGGCAATCATGATCGTCTTGCATGGAAACCCACTGTTTAAGCGCACCCATGTAGTTACCAAGGGTAAGTTGTCCAGAAGGCTGACAGCCACTTAATACAATAGGCTTGTTACTCATAATGTGTACCTGTACGTTAACGTTGTTTAGTTACGCCTTAGAAAGACGAGATAATTCACTGCGCATGTCATCAATAACTGCGCGATAATCTGGCTCGGAAAAAATAGCTGAACCGGCTACAAACATATCAGCGCCAGCTTCCGCAATGGCGTGAATGTTATCGACTTTTACGCCGCCGTCAATTTCTATTCTTATATCGTGACCGCTTTGTAACACTCGTTGCTTAACGGCGCGCACTTTATCTAAAGTGCTAGGAATAAACTTTTGCCCACCAAAGCCCGGATTGACCGACATAATAAGGATATGGTGTAACTTGTCCATGACATGATCCAGATAATGCAAAGGCGTGGCAGGGTTAAAGACTAAGCCAGGTTTACACCCTGCATCAATAATAAGCTGTAGTGAGCGGTCGATATGCTCTGATGCTTCAGGGTGAAAACTAATATAAGTGGCACCGGCATCGGCAAATTTTTCGATTAAGTCATCAACCGGTTTCACCATCAGATGCACATCAATAGGTGCAGTAATGCCATATTTTCTTAAAGCCTCGCAGATCATAGGGCCAAATGTGAGGTTGGGCACATAGTGATTATCCATTACATCAAAATGAACCACATCGGCACCTGCGCTCAGTACGTTCTCTACCTCTTCTCCTAGCCGGGCAAAATCGGCAGACAGAATTGAGGGTGCAATCAAAAATGGTTTCATCGGTTTTCCCTATTTACGAGGCAATGCACGTGCTAAAAGGTGAAGTTTACCGAAAGTTAGCAGTTGAAAACAGCGCTGATTGCATTCGATGACGTGTTACAGATAAGTAAATATTAGGGGGGTAAAAGATTAAATTAATTGCACGCTATTGGTGAGGTTGCATTTTTTTGGTGCATTTCTGTGCACTCATCTTAGCCGTTAAATTGTTTTTGTTTAAGTGTTTTTATTTTAAATTCATATAAATCAAGTGCTTATGCGTTTTTTGCAAGTGCTGGTATATGTGCAATAAGTGGGCATCACTCTTGCGTGATCCAACTCAAATATAAGAAAAATCAAGACAGAAAAATTAATTAAAACAAGTTTTGGAACTTCACGGAGAACACACACATGAAATTATCTACTAAAAGCACATTGCTTGCTGCTGCAGTATCGTCTGCATGCCTATTTACTGCGCTACCTAGTTACGCAGAAGTTACAGCTAACGCTGGCGCGACAAGTAACTACATTTGGCGTGGTCTAACGCAAACAATGAATGAAGCTGCCGTTCAGGGCGGAATTGACTACGCACACGAAAGTGGCTTTTACGCAGGTACTTGGGCATCAAACGTGAAATACGGTTCAGATGATAATTACTCGTACGAACACGATATGTATTTTGGATTCTCTGGTGAGTCTAACGATATCTCCTACGACTTCGGTTACCTTTATTACAACTATGATGCTGCAGCAAACTTTGACTTCGCTGAAGTATACGGCTCTGTTGGTATGGGTGGTTTAAGTCTGACCCTTTCTGTTCTTGCTCATACCGAAGCGGATGAAGCTGATAACCGTGATTACGGTTTTGGTGAAGCGACTTATGTTTCCCTTGATTATGGTTTAGAAGTACTAAATGGTTCGGAACTAGGTTTCCACGTTGGTTACCACCAAGGTGATTTTGCGGAAGATTTCAACGGTGTAGTTGGCGGTTACGCAGATTGGGGTGTGTCTATTGCGAAAGATGGATTTAGCTTCGCAGTAACCGGTACTGATTTAGATGACAGTGGTGATGAAGATTCGTTAGATAACGATGCAGTTAAGTTCACTGTTGCTTACAGCATGGACTTCGAACTGTAAGTTTAAAATGACCTCGAAAACAATAGATTAGTTGTTTCGAATGTCTGAATCTAAAAGCCTGATACTTATGTGTCAGGCTTTTTTTACTGATGAAGTTAGTATTAATATTCATCATTATTGAATATTATCTTGTGACTAATAAGGTTTTATTTATAATGAAGTTCAAAGCAAAATAGCGTAAGGAGTGTTCAGGATGAAAGTACTTCCATTTTATGCAGTATGCGGCATTGTTGCGCTAGTTAGTGTAGCGGTCTATCCACGTTCGGGCTCGGAAGCCTCGGTGTGCGAGTTTCAACCTTCTTCTCGTTTTAACCCTAAGTTACCTGCTAGCCATGTGCAAAATCAGTGTGCCAGAGACAGAGACGGCGTTACTGAAGTCAGTTGGCTGTCTTGGATAGCGGGAAAATCGCCTTCATTTCAGTTCCATTTTCTCGACTTGCTTGAGCTACTTCATGATGATGACAGTAAGTAAGACTGCAAGTAGCATGACAATTCCCCAACAAAAGACTTATCAGTAATGAGTCAACAACCGGGTACCGGCTTCTGGTCAGTGCTTATGAGTGTTGTCGCGGGTGTGTTCGGTGTACAAAGCCATAAAAACTACGAGCGTGATTTCACGAAAGGAACTTTTGTTAGTTTTCTGATCATTGGCATAATTTTAGTTGCCATGATGGTGGTCTCTTTAATGATGTTTGTGAAGTGGCTCACCGGTTACTAATTATTTTTTCGCTACCATACTTTTGCGTTGATTTCGTTTTGGCTTTTTTACTACTGTGCTAGGCGGGAAATACGCCAAAATTTCATCTACAGGCTTTCTAGTAGCACCATTTTGACTGATGGAGCGCTTTACCGACAACATGCTGAAGTCTGCGCCCTTATACAAGGAGCGGGTAAGTGGCAAGTCGTGATTAGACACCAATACGGGGATCCCCCGCTTTTTTGCTGATCGCATCGCGAGTTCAGCTAACTTTTCTTGCGCGTCTTGCCCAAAACTGCGTGCCGCATAACTCGTAAACGCAGCTGTTTTACTGATAGGCGCGTAGGGTGGGTCACAATAAATGACATTTCCACGGCGAGCACGAGTAAATACTTTTTCAAAGGGTAAACAAGTGAACGTGGCTTTTTGCGCTTTTTCTGCAAACACAAACATTTCATGCTCAGGAAAGTAAGGCTTTTTATAGCGCCCAAAAGGGACGTTGAACCTGCCCGCTAAACTATAGCGACATAATCCATTGTACCCATGCCTATTGAGGTATAGAAACAAAATAGCTCGGTAGTACTCGTCTTCGGTTGCATTAAATTCTTCTCGCAATGCATAGTACATTTTCTCATCGTTACGTTCGCCGTTAAAGAAACTGCGTGCGTCGTGGATGATGGCATCGGGCTGAACTTTTAAGAAGTTGTACAAGTTTATAAGGTCAGGGTTGATGTCGTTCAGCAAATACCGCTTATACTGAGTGTTCAGAAACACTGACCCCGCGCCTACAAACGGTTCAATAAGTTTGTTTGCTTGAGGTAACCTTGCCTGAATATGCTCTACTAGGCTGTACTTGCCACCGGCCCATTTTAAAAAGGCCCGGTTTTTCTTCTGCATCATGCGTAAACGTTACTACCTGCACGGAATATAGACGGTTGTCAATCCGGTACTCGCCGAGTTTGGCGTAATTCTGGGGAGTGGCGTTGCAATTACTTCGCAATACCACGCTAAAGATAGATTGTATCTTTCCTCATACGATGGAACAACCATGAAACGTAAAGCTGACGGCTTTTCTTTTGTTTGAAGTCAGTACAATGGGCACAACGTACTATTATTCGCCAGCTACCAGTGCCATTTCGTCTAGAATTTGCTGCCCACGTTTAATGAACGCTTCGTTCTTAGTCGGGTAATCGGGCAACGCGGACAGCGCTGCTCGAGCTTCTGTTAATGAGCGAAATGGTTGATGAAAAACAACTACATGCCAATCACCGCCATACCGCGTAGTCACATACTGTCGGGTCACGGCATACAAGTTATGTTGAGCAATAAATTGGCGAACCACGCTTTTATCTTTAATGCCTACCATTTGAATCACAAAGTCGTTGGGTAAAACCATGTCAGGGCGTAAAATTTCTGCGCTAGTGGCGGTAACACCTTCACGGGTTGTCCCATCATCGCTTAATGGTTGCTCTTGCACCGTTGCGCTACTTTGTTGAACCGAGGGGGCTTGCGGCGGGGCTTGATTTGTTGCGGGCGTAGATGCACTGCTATCAGTCGCGTTCGAAGGTGCGCTATTAGCCACTTCACGGGCGACTACTGATTGTCGAGGCTCTTGGTTGCTGCTTTGCGTTGTTGTACCCACTACTGGCGATGCCGGCACAACAGGGCTACTTTTAACTGCGAGGTCTGTCACAGAGCCATTAGCGGTGTCAGTGCTGCCTGCCAAGGTGTTATTTGTTACATCGCCATTAAGCGAAGAAACGGCCCCTTTCCAGTCAGTCACCAGTTCTACATTGCTCTCATTATCTGACGTTGGCGCGTTAGGCTGCTCAACGTGGTTGTCTGCGACTTTGCTAAAAGCAGAGCCTGGTACCACAATTTCAGCCTCAGAAGGCTTAGGTTGTTGTTCAATAGGTGAAAATAATGACGATATTGAATCACCATACTGCCAGGTAACCAACCCGCCAAAAGTTAATAAGAATACTAAGGCAATCGCAATATAAAACCCCGTAGAAGTAAGTGGATTAGACGGGGCAGTTTCCATAGGAAGGTTTCGTTTATCAAGATGAGCTTGAAACGCTTCTCTGCGCTGGGAAATCATCCTATCTAATTCAGAGCCTTGGGGCTTTGAACCTTGAAGGTTTGAAGAAATGGACTGGCTACTAATAAGCAATGGCGTATCGGTATTTTTGGCTGGAAGCCATTTTTTAGCATTTTCAGCCCACTTGGTTGTGGCAAATAGTAATACGTTCAAATGCTGCTTGTTACCTGCAAAGCGGCTTTGTAACACCAAATCCCATAATTCTTGAAGCAGTTTGTCGGGCATGTGCTCGGCTTGCGTGATAGCAATGAGGACTGGACCCTCATGGTTATTTAGCGCGGATAAAAGTTCGTTAAGAGGGCGTACGAAACTGCCGACTACTTGACCTAACAACTGACGGCACAACTGACCACGGTAGTCAGAAATTTCCATATTGGATTCAGCGGTTAAATACGCTATCTCAGTATCGTCATGCTGCTGGTAGACGAAGGCTTCAAGGGTTTGCTGTTGCTCTGCAATAGAGTCGCCGCTGACAAAAACCAGTTGAGAGGAATAATTAACTAAATACTCAAGACGTTCATGCAATTCACTGTGCATGCGCAATAACCCCATAAAGCCCGATACATGTGTAAAGGGCTAGCAAAGAAAACGAATGTTGGTGTTAGTTAGGTGTGCCAGTAAATGGCTAGCGTAGAATTTCAGTAAGCATATCGTCAGTCACATCTTTAGTGACGACAGCATTGCCCATATTCTTAGGAAGCACAAAACGAATATTACCGGCTTCTACTTTTTTGTCGCGCTTCATATGCTTAACATAATCTGCTTTACTCATTGTGCTAGGCCCTTCCACTGGAAGTGAAAATGCCTCAAAGAGTGATCGTACGCGACGAGTTTCTGACGCTGTAAACCAACCTAACTGCTCTGCAGCTACACAAGCAATTATAGTACCAGCTGACACTGCTTCGCCATGTAACCAGTTGCCGTAGCCTTGTTCAGCTTCAATTGCGTGACCAAACGTGTGACCCAAGTTCAAAATAGCTCTTAGTCCGCCTTCACGTTCATCTTTAGCGACCACTTCTGCTTTAATTTCACAGCAGCGTTTAATGGCAACATTAAGGGTTGATTCATCTAGCTGCTTTAGTGCTTGCTCATTCGCTTCAAGCCAAGAGAAAAAGGCTTCATCATAAATGATGCCGTATTTTATGACTTCCGCCATACCAGCAGAGAATTCACGGGGAGGTAGCGTAGACAGTGATTGTGTATCAATAGCGACTAAAATTGGCTGATAAAATGCGCCAATCATGTTTTTGCCTAGAGGATGATTAACCGCAGTTTTACCACCCACAGAAGAATCTACTTGTGAAAGTAGGGTAGTGGGCACTTGAATAAAGGGTACGCCACGTTGATATGTTGCAGCCACGAAACCACACAAGTCGCCAATAACCCCACCACCTAATGCTATTAGGGTGGTATCTCGAGCCGCGTTGAGCTCAAGTAAGCGGGTCATGACTACCTCGAATTGCTCAAGGTTTTTATATTGTTCACCGTCAGGCAATACAATGGTTTCAATTTGCTTACTACCACATGCCGCTTTCACGGTATCAAGGTATAGAGGCGCAACGGTTTCGTTGGTAACAATAACCGCTAACGGACCTTTTATATAAGGCACAAAAAGGCCAGGCTGCTTAAGCAACCCGGCCTCAATATGTATAGGATAGCTACGTTCGCCAAGTTCCACAGTTAAGGTTGACATGGGCGTAGCACCTCCTAATTATTTTATTTATAAACCGATTTTACTAATGATCTGATTTGCCACTGCGCGAGCAGATTGGTCATCAGTATCAACTACATAATCTGCAACTTCTTCGTAAAGAGGATTACGCAAATCTGCAAGATCGCGAAGTACTTGCTCCGGATCGTTGTTTTGAAGCAAAGGGCGACGCTTATCGCGCTGTGTTCGAGCAACTTGCTTATCAATCGTAGTTTGCAAGTAAACAACAATGCCTCGTGCAGACAAACGATTACGAACTGCTTTGGTTACAATTGAACCGCCACCAGTGGCAAGCACGATACCCTGCTTGTCTGTTAAATCATTGATGATGTTTTCTTCACGCGCACGGAATCCATCTTCGCCTTCAAGGTCGAAGATCCAGGCGATATCAGCACCAGAACGGCGCTCAATTTCCTGATCGGAGTCATAAAAATCCAGGTGAAGTTCGTCTGCCAGGTGTCTACCGATGGTGCTTTTGCCAGCACCCATTGGGCCAACCAAAAAGATATTACGTTTTTCAGCCATATTTGCTTATATCACAACTTTATCATGTTAGGGGCATGCACTGTTGCCTTACCAGCCTACCCATTGACTCGTGCTTATTTAATGTCCAATAAGCACTACTCCTTTAACCTCGCTAAAATTTCGAGACCGCGATTATCTCAGTTTCTAACAAGCCCTTGCAAGTATTGTTGAAAACAATTAGCACTATAATGTAAATACAGGGGCATTGCAGTACGAGAAAACGCAAAAAGCGGACAGCTCTCAGCCCGCATTTTACCTTGAATTATAGGTTGTTACGGTTTTTCTGTAATTATTTTCGGTGTTACAAATATAAGTAGCTCACGTTTCTCTTGAAACTCCGAAGTATTCCGAAACAGCACACCTAAAAACGGCAGGTCACCAAATAATGGCACTTTTGACACGCTATCGGTACTCGTTTGCTGGAAAATACCGCCTAATACGATGGTTTCACCGTTTTCTACCAAGACCTGAGTTTTGATTTCTTGGGTATCAATGGCCACCGCATCACCGGTTGAAGTAGACACGGTTTCACCACGGGTATCTTGGGTAACCACTAAATCCAAAATAATACGGTTATCTGGCGTAATTTGCGGTGTTACACGAAGCGATAACACCGCTTTTTTGAATTCAACCGACGTAGCACCACTTGAGGTAGCTTGAACATAAGGAATTTCGGTTCCCTGTTCAATATATGCTTCTTGTTGGTTCGCCACGGTAATACGTGGACTGGCGATAATCTCACCTTTGTTTTCAGATTCAAGTGCTGACAACTCTAAATCTAATATGGTGCCATCAACCAAGCTGGCGATTTGAAAGCCAATAGTGCCCGTTGCACCCGAAACCGGAAGGTTTACGTTTAGTCTGTCGTCAATACTCGGAATAGAGCCGCCTGCAATAGTTTCAGCGCCTTCAATACTCCCGGAAACACCACTGTCACTTTCTCTATCGCTTAAGCCCCAGCGAACGCCTAGCTCTTCATCCACGTTATCAAGTACGGTCACCATTCTGCTTTCGATTAATACTTGTTTGACGGGAATGTCCAACGCATCAATCATTTTTCTTGCTTCATCAATGGAAGGTAACGTATCTCGAATAAGCATCGTGTTGGTGCGCTCATCTACGGTAACTGTCCCGCGCTCAGATAAAATGCCGCCCTCTGAAGATTTTAAGATAGTTGCGAGGTTAGCTGCCTTGGCATAATTTACCGAGATATTTACCGTGCTAAGAGGCGCTAAATCAGATACCTGCTTTTTCGACTGCAGTGCTTGGGTCTCTCTGGCGGTAAGCTCTTCGGTTGGCGCAATCAACAAGATATTGCCCTCTAAGCGTTTATCTAAGCCTTTAACGCGCAAAATCATATCAAGGGCCTGATCCCAAGGTACACCAGATAGACTTATGGTGACATTTCCGGTCACCGTATCTGTGGTCACTAAGTTGAAGCCGTTAACTTGTGCGATAATTTGTAATACCTGACGTACAGGAACGTCTTGAAAATCTAGCGAGATAGGGTCGCCCGTATAGGTTTTCTTGTTCTCTAACTCTTCTTGTTGCGACAAGCTCATCGGCTCAATTTTGATGCGAATGACGTTATCGTCTATCGCGTGGCGAGCGGTCACGGTATCGCTGTAGAGAATTTCTATGCGCGTATTCTTTTCGTCTTGAAAGGTCTCAATGGTTGATACTGGCGTGGAAAATTCTGTCACGTTTAATTCAACGAGCTGACTTTCATCCAACACGCTATCAGCGAGGGTAATGGTGACCTTTCCCTGAGATTCAACGAGTTGTGGTGTAGGCGAAGCACCTTCAAAGGTGACTAACGCAACGCCGGTATTATTGGCTTCTCGGGTAAAGTCTACGCCGGTAATTCGCGTTGACGGGGTGTCGTCATTTGGGTCGTACAATACGGGCTGTAACGCTTTGGCGGGCGAAACATAAACCATCACTACCGTACAAATGGCAGCAAAGCACAGCAACCAAGGCCAGCGAGAGCTTCTACGATTTAAAGATTTGTTAAATAAGTAACGCTCAGCCATTATTTTTTCTCTCCTGACGTTGAGGTTTTGCTCAACGTTATCTCTTTTTTCTGCCAGCAACCTGCGCCATCAGGTATAAGCTGTTCTATTGTTAGTGAGTTTGGATTAATTCCAGTGATTTTACCGTAAAATAAACCGATGCGGCTGCCAATTTTGGCTTTATGTAGAATACCGTCATTACTAGTGACTAGCGCCCATTCAACGCCTTGGCTTTTAAAGTTTCCAGTCAACCCTAATGAGTCTAAGCCATATCTTTCCAATTTCTGCTTTGTGCGTTCAAAGTCAGGTTGAACACAGTTTTGTTGTCGAGTTTGTGTTAGTGGTGGCGTATTTTCTTTGGGCGAATCAAAAGGGCTAGGCAATTCGCCCGCCGAATATATAAAGGTTTTAGGGGTGGCAAACTCAGGGTAGGGTTCAATATTATGAACCGCACTATCGCTCACGCTCTGTGTGTACGCCTGCAAGTCATCAAGTTTTGGTGAGCAAGCGGTTATCATAACAACCGCGGCAAGAACTAAGAAATAGCGCATCAGTCAGAGCCTCCGCCTATACCGGTACTATTTTCTGAACGGTAGGTTTTCGCTTGCAATTGCAAGGTGAGCCCATTGCTTTGCCGTAAAATATCGAAGTCATGCAAGGTGACAATACGAGGTAGTCCAGCCACTTTAGAGACGAACTCTCCAAATTGGTGATAGCCGCCGCTGACTTCAATTTCAATAGGCAGTTCGGTGTAGAACTCTTTAGGTACCTCTTGTTGCCAGTTCAATAGCTTAAAAGTAAGGCCAGATGATGTGCCTACATAGGTGATATCGTCCAGTAAACCTGGCGTTTCATTGCTAGTCGGTAAGCTTTTCAGCATGGAAGAAAAGTCGTCTTCTAGCTGCGCGAGCTGTTCCCGGTACGCTTCTTTGTTTACCGCTATTCGGTACTTAGCTTCGTATTGCAGTTTAAGCTCTTGTTCCTTTAATTCTGCGGCCTCAAGAATAGGTAATTTAGGGCTTATAAGCAGATAATAGCTAAGCGCACCAATTAAGATTGCCACAAAAGCAGCAACCACGATGCGTACTTCGTTGGGCCAAATTGCGATTTGCTCAAAGTCTAGTTCATTAAGTTCTTTGAGCTTTTCTACATCAAACTTCATTGTTTAGTCTCCCCTTCAGCGTCTTGCTCCAACGGTGCTACCGAAGGGCTAACCATAAAGGTAAGCGTGAAGGTGCTTATTGCGCGAGAAGCATTGGTGTCAGCTTTTATAGAGGATAATTCAGCCCCCACAAAAACATCAGAGTTGTCTAATGAACGCATAAAATCAGAAAGACGGTTATTTGAATCACTGATGCCTTCAATTTCTAACTTATTGCCTATGCGCTTCATGGATTGGAAGGTCACACCCACAGGTACGATTTTAGCCAGCTCATCAAAAATAATGGCCGCTACATTTCGGCTAGCCTGTAATTGCTCAATTAGGGCCATGCGCTGTTCAATCGCATTTTTGCTTTCTTTTATATTTTTTATATCTGCTATTTGTGCATCTAGTAAGCCAATCTCTCGTTCAAGAAACTGGTTTCTTGAATTCTGATGATTAATTTGTTGGTCGATGGCTTGACCGATAAACCAAAAAATTAACCCCACGATAGCGGCAACGGCGACGAGCCCCATTAGATACTGTTGCTTCTGATGTTGGCGCTGTTGTTCTCGCCAAGGAAGTAAGTTTACATGTGCCATGATGTGAAACTCCGGCTAGCAAGGCCTGCAGCAATAGTTAGCTGTGGGGCGATACGACGTAACCGCTGAGAATCTAACTTAGGGTTCATAGTCATGCCTAAGAAGGGATCGAATACATCAACTTGTAAGCCTAAGTCTTGGCGTAATATGTCGACTAAAGGTTGAATAGTGGCAGCGCCGCCGCAAAGTAAAATTTTTGCAGGGCGGTCAACGTGAAATGTCGTCATATACATTTGTAACGCACGATTTATGTTTTGCTGTAAGTTAGCGGCAAAGATAGGTAAAACTTCGTCTACCCAACTGTTAGATGATGAATCATCCATTAATAGACGTTCGGCTTCCTCACGCTCAATCATTTGAATAGCGCTGATATCGTTGATTAAGTTATTTAGACCGAATGCATGCTCTTTTGTGTAGACAACATTGCCGTTACGTAGCACGCTCACTTGAAGTAATGATGCACCTACATTAATGGCACAAATGGCTTCATCTTCTACTTTTCCATTGTAGAAAAAGTCGATGGCATTCCCAATCGCGTAATTTTCCACATCAACAATTTTAGGTTCGAAATCCGCTTCTCTAGACAATAGCAGTCTGCTATCGACTAAATCTTTGTGTGCAGCCGTTAACAGAACATTGACCTTACCAGAGTGTGTTTCACTTGGGCCAAGCTCTTCAAAGTCTAAGTAAACCTCTTCAAGGGGAAAAGGAATAAGACTGTCAGCTTCAATTTCTATCTGGCTTTCAAGTTCATAATCATTTTGGTCGGGCTCCATATAAACGATTTTACTGATTACCGATGTACCCGCTACCGCGACATTAGCTTGCTTTATTTTAGTTTTTAAGCTGTTACGCACTTTTTTAAGTGCTAAACTTACCGCCTCGTAATCTTTAATATCGCGCTCTGAAAAAGCCACTTTATTGATAGATTCACAAGCATAGCCTTGAAGCATGTAGCCATTGACTGAATGTTCTAGCCATACCGCTTTTATTTGACGTGTGCCTATGTCTAAACCCACAATGGGAGGCATCTTTTTCTTGAACAGCGATTTCATTTACAAGTGTCCGGTTTCAATGGTAATTGCTCTAAAGTACAATATTACTCAGTTTTTATTGTGCGTATGGTTCTATTGATAACACATACGTATGAAAATATACGTCATTTTCGCAAAAATGCCTTGGTATCCTTAAATTGTGAAGTACATTAAACCGTTATTATTATTCTTTGTCATCTCAGGCCTTATTGGTTTTGTCGCGCTTGTTGGTATTTACTTTTATATCAAACCTAACCTACCAAGCGTTACTGTACTTAAGGATGTTAGACTTCAAACGCCCATGCAGATATATACCCATGATGGAAAATTAATTTCCCAATATGGCGTTAAACGGCGGATCCCCGTAAAACTTGAGGAAGTACCTGAACAATTAATCCACGCGATATTGGCAACCGAAGACAGTCGATTCTTTGAACATCACGGTATTGACCCCATCGGAATCGCTCGTGCTGCTTTAAGCTTAATTATAACGGGTGAAAAAAGGCAAGGCGCCAGTACATTAACTATGCAGCTTGCCCGAGGCTTCTTTTTAAGTCGAGAAAAAACGTATATTCGTAAGGTAAAAGAGATATTTATCGCTTGGCACATGGAACAGGAACTTAGCAAAGAAGAGATCCTGGAACTCTATTTAAATAAAGTGGAGCTAGGCCATCGTTCGTTTGGTTTTGGTGCCGCTGCCCAGGTGTATTACGGCAAATCGCTTAATGAACTCACGCTGGCACAACTTGCCACAATTGCTGGCCTGCCTAAAGCGCCTTCAGCGCTAAATCCTATTACTGACCCTGAAGCATCAGCAGGACGCCGCCGCGTAGTGTTGCTGCGCATGCTTGATGAAGAATACATATCTAAAGCGGACTTTGATAATGCGGCAAACGCGCCTATCACTGCGCGTAAACATGGGGCTGAAATTGAAGTAGATGCCCCTTATTTGGCCGACATCATCTATAACGAAATGGTCGATATTTACGGTAAAGATGAAGCGGAAACTGGTGGATATCAAGTTTATGCAACCGCAGGTTCTGACTTGCAACTTGCTGCTCAGCGCGCGGTGGTAAGAAATCTACACGATTATGATGAGCGCCATGGTTACAAAGGACCACTTGGCTATTTATGGGACGCCCCTTCGCCTGACAGCCAAGATGAGCCAGTGCCTCAGCTATCTTTAAATACCGATATCAGTGACAAGTTGCTTGCCAGTGATTGGAGTGAGCGCGAGATGCTTTCTGCGCTGTCACAAGTGGCGTACATAAAGCCTCTTGTGCCTGCAGTTGTGCTTTCAGTTGCCCAACAATCGATTGATGTGCTTGATGTAAACGGCGACAAGCGCACGATTACGTGGGAAGGCCTAGACTGGGCAAGACGTTATATCACTGACTTTAGACAAGGCAGCGAGCCTGAAACGGCATCGGATGTTACCCAGCCTGGCGCAGTTATTTATATTCGCGAGCAAGATGATGCATGGCGTATAGCGCAATTGCCTGAAGTGAGCGGGGCGTTTATCGCGCTTAACCCAAAAAATGGTGCGGTTGAAGCGGTAGTCGGCGGATACAGTTTTTATCAAAGCCAGTTTAATCGTGCCACGCAAGCAAAACGACAAGTAGGCTCTAATATTAAGCCCTTTATTTATTCTGCGGCGATAGACAGTGGCTATACTCTTGCTTCAATTATTAATGATGCCCCTATCAATCAATGGAATGCGGCGACCGGTGTGGCGTGGCGTCCTCAAAACTCACCGGCAGAGTACGATGGCCCTATTCGTATGCGTAAAGCATTGGGTAAATCGAAGAACGTAGTGTCAGTTCGTCTATTGCGGGGAGTTGGGCTTCGCAAAGCGGCAGACTATCTGACTCGCTTTGGTTTTGATCCAGACGATATTCCATTAGACGAAACCGTATCCTTAGGGTCTAGCTCTCATACACCGCTTGAAGTGGTTCGTGGTATGTCAGTTATTGCTAACGGCGGCTACTTAGTAAACCCTCACTTTATTGCTAAAGTGCTGGATGAACATAATCAAGTGTTGTGGCAAGCCAATCCTGTTTGGGCATGCGACAACTGCACTAAAGCACATGCACCTGAAAGCTATCCAGAAAGTGACTCACAAAGCGATGTAGACAATGACGAGGTTGATGTCGAAGCCTTACTTGAAGCCCAGCTTAATAAAGATGTATTGCTAGCCGAAAGCGAAGTAACTGAAAAACAAAGTGCACCGCAAGTTATTACCGCACAAAATGCTTTCTTGGTAGGTGAGATGATGCGTACAGGTGTGCGAGCAAATGGGAATTGGAGTAAGAAGACTTATTGGCTTGGTACAGGTTGGCGTGCACGAAATATTCTTCAGCGCACCGATATTGCCGGTAAAACCGGTACTACAAACGATTCAAGAGATACGTGGTTCAGTGGTTTCCAAAAAGATATCGTTGCGACTGCGTGGGTGGGTTTTGACAACATGGGCAGACAACTAGGCCGTGCCACTCGTAACCAAAATCTCATTAATCGTAACCCTGAAAAATTTAATTGGATCGGTAATGCGTTAATTGGCACTGAAGACGGTGCAAAAGCAGCAGGTCCGGCATGGATAAGATTTATGGAATATGCATTGGCAGAGAAGCCGCATTCACCGATTCCTGTGCCTGAGAAGATAGTACGTGTTCGCATTGATCGTACCAGTGGTAAGTTGACCCGAAGGACAGACCATACGACACTGTTTGAATATTTCTTGCAAGGCACCGAACCCACCTCATATGTTCTTGATGATGAAGTGGTCGACCCTGCCTCGCAAGATAAAACAACGACGCCTGAGCCTGAAGAAATATTTTAATAAAGAGCGTGCAAAAGCGCGCTCATCAGGTTGCTGCTAAGTAATTGCCTGTAAATAAAACCGGATAACCCATGTCAGAAGATTCAAATCGATATCTTTATATTCCTCATGCTGGACCCTCGCTGCTGGAAACGCCCCTATTAAATAAGGGCAGTGCCTTTACCTCGAGAGAGCGCGCTGCGTTTAACTTAACAGGCTTAGTACCGCCTCGTTACGAAAGTATTGAAGAGCAAGTTGAGCGTGCGTACATGCAATACAGTAGTTTCGACGAAGTACTGAACAAGCATATCTATTTACGCGCTATTCAAGATAACAACGAAACCTTGTTTTATCGTCTTATTCAAAAGCATATTGATGAGATGATGCCAATTATATACACCCCAACAGTGGGTGATGCTTGTGAGCAGTTCTCGGACATTTATCGTAGTTCGCGCGGATTGTTTGTATCGTGGGAAGAGCGCCACCAAATAGATGATATTGTTCGTAACGCCACGAAGCGTAAAGTCAAAGTGATTGTAGTGACTGACGGCGAACGGATTCTTGGTCTTGGTGACCAGGGTATTGGTGGTATGGGTATTCCAATCGGCAAGCTATCTTTATATACCGCTTGTGGTGGTATTAGCCCTGCGTACACCTTGCCGGTTATGCTTGATGTAGGAACGAACAACGAGAAGTTGCTTAACGACCCAATGTACATGGGGGCACGTCATCCTCGTATTGGGCAAGAAGACTACGATGAATTTGTCGATATGTTCATTCAGGCTGTAAAACGCCGCTGGCCTGAAGTAATGATTCAGTTTGAAGACTTCGCACAGCCAAATGCTATGCCATTGCTAAACCGCTATCGCAATCAAGTGTGTTGCTTTAACGACGATATTCAAGGTACTGCTGCGGTTACATTAGGCACTATCTTAGCGGCGTGTCGCATGAAGCAACAAAAGCTATCTGACATGAAAGTGGTGTTTGTTGGGGCAGGTTCAGCCGGCTGTGGTATTGCTGAAATGCTTATTCAGCAAATGGAGCATGAAGGTATTAGCGATGCGCAGGCGCGTAAGCAAGTCTTCATGGTAGACCGCTTCGGATTAGTAACCGAAGGCATGGAAGGCCTACGTGATTTCCAGCAAAAGCTCAATCAGCAGTTAGTTGACCTTGAAACCTGGACCTTTAGCGGCGATTACGCATCGCTACTTGATGTTATGCACTGTGCCAAGCCAGATATTCTTATTGGCGTATCGGGGCAACCTGGTTTGTTCACTGAGCAGGTGGTTCGCGCCATGAAGCAAAACTGTGAGCTACCGATTATCTTTCCATTAAGTAACCCGTCTCGTCAGGTTGAAGCACGACCAGAGCAGGTTATTGAATGGACCGATGGCGAAGTGGTTATTGCAACGGGAAGCCCGTTCAAGCCAGTTGAATACAAAGGTAAAGTATTTACCATTGCCCAGTGTAACAACTCGTATATTTTCCCTGGCATAGGCCTGGGTGTGGTTGCTGCAAAGGCAAAATTAATCAGTGATGAAATGCTGATGGCTGCAAGTAACGCACTTGCAGACGCGTCGCCTTTGGTAAACACCGGCGAGGGTTCATTATTGCCTCCACTCGGTGCTATCGCAGAGCTTAGCCGTAAAATAGCCTTTGAAGTAGGTAAGGTAGCAATGGCGCAAGGGCTAGCCCTTGAGTTGTCAGACGATGCGTTGAATGACCACATTGAGCGTAATTTCTGGAAAGCTGAATACAGACCATACAAGCGCGTTAGCATTTAGGCCTGCGCATTTGTGTAAGCGTTAATTAAAGTCTATAAGAGCAGCCCTAGGGCTGCTTTTTTTATCCCTCCCGTTAGGTTTTACTCGCTCTGACGCATTCTTTTATTCACTCCATGCTTTAGCACACGTTCCCACTATTTGCTTAGTCAGTAAAAAAGTGTTGCGAGAGTGCAACATTTTCTCAACGACGCTTATCTTACCTGCGCCATGATTTTGAGTAAGGTGTTGATATTCATGCCTTTGTTGTGGTGGCATAAATACTGCTTAATCAAGGTTAAGAGTGAAGTAATGGCTGCATCGGTATTGCGCCTCAAAGCAATACCCACAGGTAGGAAGTGTATGTTTGCAATAGTAAGGAATTTTACCAAAACCATTTTTGCTAAGGAGCTTGTGTCAAACGAGCTCATGTCGAACGATTTCAATACGTGCATGTTGATTGATGCACTGTCCTCTTTGGAACAAGACTAGGCTTTTTCAAACAGCGGTTAGTACTTGTTAGAAAAAATTCGGTTATTGGTGATGCTAGTTGTAGCGAATACGCTTTTTAACAGCACGCACCGAATAACCACACAGTTTGCGGGCAATGGATTGCGCGCCTTTTATTAACGCGGGGGCAGTTTAAAATACGCTTTAAAACGATTTTACTCTGCCTTCTTTGCGAATTGTCCCAGCGAGAAGCGCTTGGTCGTATATCATTTAGCCTATCCCTTGTAATTCCCTATTCAGCACACACATCAAATTTATAATCATGCTAATGCAATAGAAAAGGATCTGATATGTCTGACAGTAATACCTATACGCCGCCCAAAGTATGGAGCCAAAATGAAGGTGACGGTAACAAGTGGGCTAGCATCAATCGACCAGTGTCGGGAGCCACTCATGAGCAAGAACGCTCCGTAGGCCAGCATCCACTTCAACTATATTCTTTAGCAACGCCCAATGGACAAAAAGTCACGATCATGTTGGAAGAGCTCTTAGCCGCAGGTATTGCTGACGCTGATTACGATGCGTGGTTGGTGAATATCGGCGAAGGTGATCAATTTTCATCTGGCTTCGTTGATGTAAACCCAAATTCAAAAATTCCTGCCATGGTAGATACATCGACCACACCGGAAACAAAGCTATTTGAATCGGGGTCAATACTTCGTTATCTAGCGGATAAGTTTAATGTGTTTATTCCTAGCGATCCTGCTGCAAAAGTAGAATGTTTCAATTGGTTATTTTGGCAAGTAGGTTCAGCGCCTTATTTGGGCGGCGGGTTTGGGCACTTTTACAGTTATGCGCCGTACCCGATGGAATATCCTATTAACCGTTTTACCATGGAAGTGAAGCGAGAGCTGGACGTGCTAGACAAACATCTCGCCAAAAATACCTATTTTGCCGGTGAGGAATACAGTATTGCTGATATGGCTATTTGGCCATGGTACGGCAATTTGGTACTCGGTAATCTTTATGACGCAGCCACTTTCTTGCAAGTTAATGACTACAAGCATGTTCTACGCTGGGCTACTGAGGTTGGAGCCCGCCCTGCAGTTCAGCGCGGCGTGATTGTTAATCGTACGTGGGGCGATGCACAGCTTAAAGATAGGCACAGCGCGAAAGACATCGATGATGCGCTAAACGAAGCGAAATAAGCCTCGATCACTGCATAAGTTAGCAACATATAAACCGCCGCCTATTTCGTACCTACTCGTGATAGGCCGGTTAATGTGTTGCTGCTTTGTGCTCTTTTTATGAATGACTGTTGTACGCAGCAACCAACGCGTAAACATGTAAGCGAATAGCATTTAACGCCCGTGCTTTCCAGTCTACCCAATTTATTCTATTGCGAATTTCATGTTGGTTTAAACTGATATAACCATGACACAGCGCCCAAAATTGCATGGCTATATCTTGACGCTCTTCTACAGCAATCTCTTTTTTAATTATCGCTGATACCACTTTAGTTAAGGTAATAAACGCCTTTTCTCCAGCAGCAAGTGCGTCTTCACTCGGGGTGTAGTCTTTTAGGTTAGAGCCAAAAATCAAATTGTAATGTGCTGCATGTGCTTCTGAGAATTGAAGTACGTGTTCACAGGCATTAAGCAACCTATCTGCCGGGGTATTACCCTCAGACTGCTTCATCATCTCATCGACAAGCGTAAAGCCTTCAATATACAAGGCATCAAGAATTCCTTGCTTCCCTTTGAAATGGCTGTAAATGCCAATTGTAGACATGCTTGCACCTTCAGCAATAGCGCGAACGCTAAGAGCGTGAGTTCCGCCCTTTAAAAACAAGGTTGAAGCAGCTTCTAAAATTTTCTGACGAGTATCTTTTTTCATTTACATTGAATTTACATGTTGCGCAATATAACGGCGTTATATATATTGAATATAACACTGTTATATTCAATCGTTCCATTAGATTGTCGATTAGCGTGACTACATTTATTAAACCCGCGAGCAGGCAGGTTTATACATAAAGGACATAGTATATGAAAGCAGAACAATTAACTTGCGATTATTTGATTGTGGGAAGTGGGGCGGTAGGTATGGCGTTTGCCGATGTACTACTCAGTGAAACCGATGCCAGCATTATCATAGTCGATAAATATGCCAAGCCTGGCGGCCATTGGAACTTAGCTTACCCTTTTGTCACCTTACATCAGCCTTCTGCTTTCTATGGTGTTTGTTCACGAGAGCTAAATCGCGGAGTGATTGATAAAACAGGAATGAATGAGGGCTTGATGGGCTTAGCTTCTGGTGCTGAGGTGAGTGCTTACTTCGATTCAGTCATGCAAGAAACCTTTTTGCCTTCGGGGCGCGTTCAATACTTTCCCCTCAGCCAATACGAAGGCGACGGTAAATTTACCAATATCACTGGCGGTAAAACTTTCGACGTTACCGTCAACAATAAAATCGTGGATGCAACCTACTTAAAAACCAGTATTCCTATTACCCACAAGCCCAGTTTTACCCTTGACGACGAGGTTGATTTTACACCGGTAAATACCTTAACCCAACGAGTACGAGGTCATAAAAACTATGTGGTCATAGGCGGCGGTAAAACGGGGATTGACACGTGTTTATGGTTGCTTAGCAACTTTGTAAATCCTGAAAACATTCATTGGGTGGTATCTCGTGACGCATGGCTGCTAAATAGAAAAAACACCCAGCCACTCAGTGATTTTTTCTTCGATACCATTGGCGCACAAGCTAACCAAATGGAAGCCATTGCACAGTCGACCTCTATCGATGACATGTTCGATAAATTAGAGGAAAAGGGCGTCATGTTGCGTATTGATAAAGACGTTAGGCCCGCAATGTTCCATGGTGCAACGGTAAGTGAAGCCGAGCTGGCAGCGCTGCAAACCTTACCTAATATAATTCGCCATGGCAGAGTAACGCATGTGGGAAAAGAGGCGCTTACATTTAAGGATGCTCAGTGGGCAATGCCAGAAGATGCATTGGTGGTGGACTGTTCGGCGTCAGCACTCACCAATTTAGAGATAAAGCCTGTTTTTGAAGGCAATACTATTACGCCGCAAACCGTGCGAGCTTACCAGCCGGTGTTCAGTGCAGCGTTAATTGCGCACGTTGAGGCGGCCTACGATGATGAAGCTACAAAGCAGAAACTGACGCAAGTTGTCCCGTTGCCTAATCGTGATATTGATTGGGTACCTATGACAGCAGCAATGCTGCGAAATATGCATATTTGGGGGGAGCAGCCTGAGCTTCGTGCATGGATCCACAATTGCAGGCTCGATGGTTTTTCAAAAATTGTTCATGGTGTGGCCAAAGACGATATGTCGAAACTACAAGTGCTAGGGCGTCTAAAAGCAGCCTCGCAACCTGCTATGGGAAAACTCATGGAATACATGCATGGGTTAAAAGCAAGTGGAAAACTAGCGTCTTAGCTAATAAGGGAGAAGGCTGTGAAACAGTTTCAAGTTAATAAAAAAGAGTTAAGTAAATACCGTGTAGTGCAAAGTGAAGACTTACCCTTAACCCAAGCAGGGGTGACCTTTGAGGTCGAGCGCTTTGCGTTTACTGCTAATAATCTCACCTACTTTATGATGGGCGATAAGCTTGGCTATTGGCAGTTTTTCCCACCTATCAATAGTCATTCAACTAAAAACAATAACGAAGAAAATTGGGGCGTTATTCCGGTATGGGGAATAGGGAAGGTAACAGCATCTAGTGTAGAAGGTGTGGACGTAGGCAGTCGCTATTTTGGGTATTTCCCGCCTGCAACACACCTTCATATGGACTCTGTCACCTTTGCTCAAAACAACTTGATTGATACCAGCGCGCATAGAAGGCCGTTACCACAGGGATATAATCTGTATCGCCCGTTAGATAGTCATGCTGACGAAATGCAAACACACCGCGAAAGTCTGCAAATGTTACTTTGGCCTTTATATATTACGTCTTATTGTCTGTGGGATTTAATTGACCAGTGCAATATGCCTAAACCTAAACAAGTGATTCTATTAAGCGCATCAAGCAAAACCAGTTTAGGGTTGGCTTATGCCCTTAGAAAAGATGACTATCACGTAGTAGGTGTGACTTCAGGTAAAAGCCAAAAGTTTGTTGAAGGACTAGATGTTTACCATCAAGTGGTTTGTTACGACAACCTAGATGACATCGCCAGCAAATCCAGCATTGTAGTAGATATGTCAGGCAACAATAAGATAAAGCTGCGGCTTAAGAATAGGCTTGGCGATGATCTAATGCGCTATGTGCAAGTGGGATTAACCCATTGGCAAGATGCTAAAGCCGATGAGGCCTCATCAAACACTTTGGAGACCTCTGATAAGGAAGATGAGTTTTTCTTTGCCCCTGCACATATTCAAACCAGAATGGCTGAGTTAGGTGCGAGTGTGTTTCACGCTAGGAGCGGGGCTTTTGTTAAAGAAGCTATGATGTGGACGGCGTCGTGGTTAACGGTCAAAAACCAACGTAGTATTGACAGCCTAGCGAGCGATTTTGAGTCGATTTGCAATGGGCTTGTGCCTGCCAGCGAGGGGCTAGTTTATAGCCCCTAATAGTTCTATTTTTGTGAGATCAAGCCTAGTCCCTTGGTAATCACACCAGCCCAGATAGTTGCGACTAGATAAGCTTAATCCCAGTCTCTGTGGAAATTATACTGCAGAGACTGGGTTCATATTACAGGGGATTCAGTCTCGGACGCGGACAATACATTATGTGATGATAGAAAATCACTAACCTCAGGCCACAATGCCTGACATTTTCTTGAGAAAAACTTCATGTGGCCTATCTCTGCAAGGTTATAGTCATCGGGGTTGAGCAGACGAATATCCGCTTCGAGCTCTGGAAAAACACTAATCATGTCTTTCACATTCGACAAGTTTGCTATGTCATCATCGGTGGCCAATATCCATTTAGATGGCAGGCGTATATCATCATACCAGTGCCTGAGTACTTCTTTACCAAAGGCTTCCTTCACATACCCTTGACCATTACACCACTTTTGCCACTGCCTGCTTACGCCTTTAGGCAAGGGCTCACCCATGCCGACTAAGTGAGACTTAGTGTGCCCGAAAAGTAAGTTGTTCAAAGGGATATAGAAATTCATGAAAAAGTGCGCTTTGAGCAAGTAACCTGCTCGCATGTTACGTAAGCTGCCTGAAGAGCTACCGAAGTTACAAAATGCAGTAAGGTCGTTAACGTTTGGCATTAGCCCTAAAAGTTGCCCACCTGCGCTATGGCCAACTAAAAAATATTGGGTCTTAGGGAAGTGTATTTTTAGGGTTTCTAAAACGGCGGGCATATCTTGTTGCCCCCAGGTGACTAGCGACGCTTTACTGTGTTTAATCTTACCTTTTAACGATTCAGCAATACCCCGGTTATCAAATGTAATCACACCAAAACCCTGCTCACAAAGATAGTTAGCAAACGCCGCGTAAAACTGACGCTTAATTCCCGTGGCAGGCGCTATCATTACTGCGCCTTTAATAGCGCGTTTCGGTGTGTAGAGTGTTGCGGTTAAGTGAGTACTGTCTTCACAGGTAACGCTGATATCTTTGATCATCTATCATTCTCGCTCTTCTGGTCTTACCAGTAAAGCGAGGAGTGCTTGAAAATGCAAGAGAATAGGTATTTAAATTTGTTATAGACTGTTATTAAACGGCAGGTTTTCCTACAGTAATAGCCTTGTCCATTCCCTGCCATGCTTCAATTGGGGCTGGTTTTCCGTACAGATACCCTTGGAAAAGTGTGAAGCCCATGTCGACAAGTAAGTTAAGCTGAGCTTGAGTTTCTACTCCTTCAGCAATGGTCTGCATATCTAGGCTTTTTGCCAACTCTATTGTCATTTGAACAATCTTACGGTGACGTTCTGAGCTATCTATCCGGTCTATGAATTCTCTATCTACTTTCAACACCGATGCAGACATATCGATAAGTTGCGACAGTGACGCATGGCCAGTTCCAAAATCATCAATAATAATAGTCGCGCCCACATTGGCCAATGAAGTTAGCCTGCGTTTTGTTTCTTGGTGGCTCGCCAATACCGACGTTTCTGTCAATTCCAGTTTCAGGCGATCTCGTAAAAATGCGCTCTCTGAATAGCGGCGCAGTAATTTTTCGTAGAACAAATCACTGAGGAGTTCAGGGCCCGATAAATTTATAGCCACAGGAACTGGCGGAATACTGCTTGGCCAGTTTTCAATAAGCTCAATAGTGTTATCAAGCACTTTTTGGGTAAAGAGAATGTGCCAGTTGTTCTTTTCAATAACAGGAAGAAATTGATAAGGGTGAAGTATCTTATTTTCTTCATCATCTTTGAGCCTAGCAAGCACTTCAAAACCTACAATTGCATTATCAATTGAAACCTGAGGTTGTAGCCATAACGCTAAACAGCGGTTGTCGAGTAACCGCTTTACCTTGTCTCTGTGTTGCGTGTCTTTTCGAATAAGCTTTACTACATTGCTATCGAACTGACTGAAATCTTTGTCGCTACTGGCTTGGCTTAAGGCAATGGCACAAGACTCAGTAACCTGAGAGGGCGACTTGGGGGTGTTTACTTGTACAAAACCGCCCAACCAGTTTAGTGTTTGAGTTCGCTTTACGAAATTGTCATCAATCTGAATAGTGCGGGGAAGCTTATTCCGAAGCCAAGTATTAAAGTCTTTGGACTTGCGGGAGTCATGTTGACTTGAGACCAGAAATCTAGCGCCAGGTAATCGATATACGTTCACCGATGCGGGCAGCACACTTTGTATCTGCGCCGCACATCTGGCCAATGCTTTATCACCTTGGGTGTAACCATACTGCAAATTAATGTCACGTAAATTCGCAAGTTTTAGCATGACCGCGTGTGTGTTTGCGGGAACGGGCTGATTAATACTGCAATTCCAATAATGGTGGTTTCGCAGGCCGGTGAGCTCATCGTAATAATGCTTTTCAAAATGCTGGCGTTTAAAAGCGTCAAACTTGCGGTCATGTTCCGTTGCTTCAGATACATCGAAGCAATGATTTAATTGCTTTTTGTGGTGCTGAAGGCTGGCAGATTGAAGCTCGAAGGTGGCATGTGGATTGCCCGATATATGTGTCTTTTGCCGATGACCTGCACTTAGCGGCTCATTTAGCTCAAAAAGTTGATGAATATAATGGCAGGGTTCCGGTAATTGATTAATCAGTTTTCGGGCGCTTTTGTTAGCTTGCAATATCTTCCCTTGCTGATCACAAAAAAGGGAAGGGGTGCCGCCGTTGTTAAAAATTTCTTGATAGCGACTTACCAGTTTTTCCATCTTTTTCGTTTGCTTCAAGTTTAACGATGACTGACTTTCCAATGATGTCATCACGCGAATCACTGCCATGGGAAGGCAAAAATTAAAAAACATGAATATTAGCGAACTTAAATAGGTGTGAGTGTCGGGTAACGTGATGTCGATGCCGAAAAGTGGAGCAATTGGCTGGTTGTTTATTAGTACCGCAAAAGGAATGAGGTTCAAAAACATGCCGATTATGGCAGCTTTATTGCCATAAAATAGCCGTAAAATAATGGGAAGCGTGAAGAAAAATAGTAAGCCGTAACGAGCCGAGGCAATATCTATCGTGAAGAAAAGTATGCACAGCCCGGCTAATACAATAGTGAGGGTAAGGCTGGCTGACGCGAGTTTTATTTGACCTTTACGAAGCCCCAGTGTGGCGTAAAGTAATGCTGAAAAGCCGATGGTAAGATACAACACGTAATACATGCCCTTTTGATAGGCAGCATAAGAAGAGTGCAGTACGATGGCTGAAGTTAGGGTAACACCGATAAGAAGGATAATTCGCAGCACGCTAAGCTTCCATGTATCAGCGTCTGGGGCGCGAACATGCTCTACATCAAGAAGAAGATAACGTTTGAGTAACGTACTGCAACGATTAAACACTACATATAACCGAGTAATTATTCTATCGTCAACGTTATCTCAGCCTAGCCTGTTTGTCGAGAATATTGTTTTAAATAACTGATAGTTATTAGTAATTTTCTGTGTTAAAAAACGGCGCGCTAACACTTTAGCGCGCTATAACTTTACTAAATGTTTAAGGTGAACACTTTAGAGTTTCGCTGAAAGTTATAAAGTTCTTTTTTCACTTCAGGCAGAGCACTAATATCTGCGTGTTCAAAACCTTGCTCTAAGAACCAGTGTGCAGTCACTGTGGTAAGTACGAATACACGATTGATATCCGCTTCGCGGGCGCGTATTTTAACTTCATCTAAAATTCGCTCACCACGATTTTTACCACGATAATCAGGGTGGGTAGCCACACAGGCTAACTCAGCACAGCCATCTTCGGGGTAAAGGTAAAGTGCCGCGCACGCGATGATCATGCCATCGCGAACAATCACAATAAACTGATTGATTTCACTTTCTAAGCGTTCACGTGAGCGTTTTACCAACACACCACTTTCTTCTAGCGGTTTAATGAGCTTTAAAATGCCGCCCACATCGTCAATAGTCGCGGCACGAAGTTGTTCGTAGTGGTGCTCCATTACCAGCGAGCCTGTACCATCGCGGGTGAATAGCTCTTGCAGCAACGCGCCGTCTTTCTCGTAACTAATGCAGTGCGCACGAGGTATACCAGCTGCTACGCTGGTGGTTAACGCCTTTAACACCGTATCTTCAGTAGTAATATTACCGCTTAAAATAAGCTGTTCTAACTGAGGGCGCTCAATAGTGCGAAGTAACTTTTCTTCACTATTGTAAATACCGTCTAAGTTAGAGAAAACAATAAGCTTGTCAGCTTTAAGGGCAATGGCCGCTTGGGTTGCTACATCTTCATGGGAAAGATTAAATACTTCCCCTGTAGCGGAATACCCCATAGGGGAGAGCAGCACAATAGAGCCATCGTTCAGGTGGTCATTAATACCCGTGGTATCTATTCGACGCACCATGCCGGTATTCTCAAAATCAATACCGTTTCTTACGCCCATAGGCTTAGCAACGACCAAGTTACCTGAGCACACGCGAATTTGTGCGCCGTGCATCGGTGAATTAGGTAGTCCCATGGTAAGTAAGGCTTCTACCTGTGAGCGCACAGAGCCTGCGGCATCTTTAACGCACTCTAGGGTTTGCTTATCGGTAATACGCACGCCATGTTCAAATCGACCTTCAATATTGCGAAGCGCAACACGTTGATCAATCTGCGGCCGTGCACCATGCACCACTACCACGCGAACACCCAAGGTATTCAGCAGGGCAATGTCATGAATAATATTGGGGAAGTTTTGATGTTCAATGGCTTCGCCACCGAACATCAAAACAAAGGTTTTCCCTTGATGAGCATTGATATACGGCAGTGAACTTCTGAAAAGTTTAACGCCGTCATGATGGGCAAGCACCATGTGATTACCCTTGCTTATCTAGGTTTTCTAGCTCTTGATACAGTGCTTTAGTCACTGTTTCTTTGCTAGTGCCACCTAGTATATTGCGCTGATTTACGCCGTACTCTAATTGCAATACGGTATAAACATCGTCTTCAATTTTATCGCATACTGCTTGCAAGCTTTCTAATGG
This sequence comes from uncultured Alteromonas sp., assembly GCF_963976965.1. NCBI lineage: Bacteria > Pseudomonadati > Pseudomonadota > Gammaproteobacteria > Alteromonadales > Alteromonadaceae > Alteromonas > uncultured Alteromonas sp. The sequence continues at coordinate 87,006 of NZ_CAXBMP010000005.1, read as the reverse complement.
TAAATCTTCAATCGCACAGCCTGCTTCAATGGCCTCTAGCACCACTTTACCGGCAATATCATGACCCGTTCTAAACGGAATACCTTTACCTACTAAGTAGTCGGCAAGCTCAGTCGCGTTAGCAAAGCCTTGTGTGGCAGCTTCACGGCAACGGTCTTCATTAAGTTGCAATGAATCGAGCACCTCGGTAGCAATACACAAACAAATATGCCATTGATTTACCGTGTCGATAGCGCCTTCTTTGTCTTCTTGCATATCTTTGTTGTACGCAAGTGGTAAGCCCTTCATAGTCACAAGCAAGGCTTGTAGTGAACCGAATACACGGCCACATTTGCCGCGCATAAGCTCTAATGCGTCAGGGTTTTTCTTCTGAGGCATGAGTGAAGAACCAGAGGTTACGCTATCGCCAAGTTGCAAGAAGCCCGCTTCACCAGAGTTATAGAAAATCATGTCTTCAGCCACGCGAGACAAGTGCATCATGCTGGTACTCGCGACAAACAATAGCTCTAGTACGAAATCTCTATCTGAAACAGCATCAAGGCTGTTTAAGCACGGAGAGTCAAATCCCAGTTCTTCGGCAATAGCATGACGATCAACCGGGTAAGTTGTACCAGCCAACGCACCAGAGCCTAGAGGGCACTGGTTCATACGTACTTTTAAATCGTCTAAGCGGCTTAAATCGCGCTTGAACATTTCAACATACGCTAAGCACCAGTGAGCGAAGTGTATAGGCTGAGCACGTTGCAAGTGGGTGTAACCAGGAATAATGGCTTCCTGGTGACGACTTGCGGCATTAAGGAGTGAGCGAATAACGGCCACTACATCGCTACGAAGTGACGCAATATGCTCACGTACCCACAAGCGAAAATCTGTAGCTACCTGATCGTTACGGCTTCGGCCCGTATGTAATTTACGACCAATGTCACCAAGTTGCTCAATAAGTGCAGACTCAACAAAGCTATGAATGTCTTCTTCGCTAGAAGCGTTGAAGTCTAGTTCACCCGCGTCAGCTTTCGCTTTTAAATCGCTAAGTGCACCTTCAAGTTGTGCTTGTTCGTCTGTGGTTAGTACACCTGCTTTTTGCAGTGCACGAGACCAGCTAATAGAGCCTTGAATATCTTGGCTTGCCATCACTTGGTCAAACGGCAACGAATCGTTAACCTGCTTGAACATGCTACTAGCGCCTGATTCGAATCGACCACCCCACAATGCCATGTGTTACTCCTTAACCTTGATTTTTTAATGCAGCAATACGACTTGAAAGGCTGAACAGGCGAATAAAGCCTTCAGCGTGTTTTTGGTCGTAAACGTCATCTGCACCAAAGGTAGCAAAATCTTCAGAGTAAAGGCTGTTAGGTGAGCGGCGTTGTGTAACGGTTGCCTGACCTTTATAAAGTTTCACTACGATGTCGCCAGTCACTTTCTTAGCGAAAGATTCTGCGCCCGCTAGTAAGGCATCATTTAAGGCTGTGAACCAACGGCCGTCGTACATTACGTGCGAGAACTCAAGGCCAATTTGCTCACGGTATTTAAGCGCGGCTTTATCAAGCACCATCGTTTCAAGGGCTTTGTATGCTTTAAGCATTACCGTGCCCCCTGGTGTTTCATAACAACCACGAGACTTCATGCCAACCAAACGGTTTTCAACAATATCGATACGGCCAACACCGTGTGCAGCTGCCACTGTGTTTAGCTTAACTAATGCTTGGTAAGGCGATAAGGCTTCACCGTCAACGTGAGTAAGTTCACCTTCGTTGAAAGAAAGCGTGACGCGCTCTGGCGCATCTGGTGCATCTTCTGGGTCAACTGTCATCGTCCAGATTTGCTTAGTAGGCTCTTGCCATGGATCTTCTAATTCCCCACCTTCGTGAGAAATATGCCATGCGTTTGCATCGCGGCTGTAGATTTTGGTAGCAGACGCTGTAGTTTCGATATTACGTTCAGCTAAATAAGCTAATAAGTCTTCACGAGATACCATGTCCCACTCACGCCATGGCGCAATTACCGTAAGCTGTGGAGCAAGGGCCGCAAATGTACTTTCAAAACGTACTTGGTCGTTACCTTTACCCGTACAACCGTGACAAAGTGCATCAGCGCCAACTTTTAAGGCGATTTCTACTTGTGCTTTGGCAATAACAGGGCGCGCCATAGACGTACCAAGTAGGTATTCACCTTCGTATACCGCACCGGTTTTAATCGTTGGGTAGATATATTCGCGTACAAACTCTTCTTTCAAGTCAACGATGTGACATTCGCTAGCACCAGAAGCAATCGCTTTCTCGTGTAAGCCTTCAAGCTCTTCGTCGCCTTGGCCGACATCGGCCGCAAAGGCAACGACTTCGCAGTTATAGTTTTCTTTAAGCCATGGAATGATGGCTGAAGTGTCAAGACCGCCTGAATAGGCGAGTACGATTTTCTTTACGTTTTGCATCTAAAAGAGTCCTCTTAGGCACTTAATAATTGAGTGAGAATGGCGTTTTGGCCATGCATTCTATTTTCGGCTTGTTGCATCAATAACGACTTGTCGCTATCAATCAACGAGCCTGTAATTTCTAGGTCGCGGTGGGCTGGCTGGCAGTGCATAACATAGCTTGCACCGGTAGATTCCATTAGCGCTTCATTCACCTGGTAAGGCATAAACTTCGCTTTGATATCAGCCAGCGGTGTTTCGTCACCCATGGACAACCAGGTATCAGCGTAGATGACATCTGCACCGTTTGCAGCGCTAACATCATAGCTTTCTACAATAGTCGCGCCAGTTTGCTCAGCAAGCTTTTTAGCATGCGCAACAATCTCGGCATCACATTCGTGACCTTCTGGCGTAACCACTACTTGATTACAGCCTAGTAACGCGCCTGCAATTAACAAAGAGTGGGTTACATTATTGCCATCTCCAATGTAGGCCATGGTAAGGCCTTGGGTCTTACCGAAACGTTCAAATACGGTGAGATAATCGGCCAATGCCTGACAAGGGTGATACTTATCACACAGTGCGTTGACTACAGGTACTTTAGAGGCAGCAGAAAACTGCTCTAGTGTGCTGTGAGAAAATACACGAGCAACAATAGCATCAGCCCAGCATGCAAGATTAGCCGCCATATCAACCGCGTCTTCACGGCCAGCAAGCTTTCCGCTTTGGCTGTCTAAATACACCATGTGGCCGCCTAAGCGGTTAATACCAATATCGAAGCTGACACGGGTACGCAAAGATGGCTTTTCGAACAAGGCGACTACCGATTTTCCGGCTAATACATTGCTGTAGCTTGAAGGTGATTGTTTAATTTCAACAGCCAAATTCAACAACTTATGCATTGCTTCGGGTGTCCAATTGGAAAAAGTCAGTAGGTCTTGTTTCATAATGCGTCTCCTAGTACGCCATGTTCCGGTGCTTGCGATGTAGGTAATACCTGCGTGCCCGTAATCTTATTTAAAATGTCAGTAATGTCAGCTGTCCAGCTAGCAATATAAACGGGGAGTCCAAGGGTATTGGCAGACTGCAACGCGGCATCTACCTTAACTTTCATACCATCAGTAATTACCCCAGCTTGAGCAAGCTCGGCAATTGAGTCTTGATTAAGCACTTCAATGAGCTGCTTATCAGCATCAAGTACGCCATCAACGTTCGATAACAACAGCAATTCAGCATCAAGCAACTCGGCAACGACAGTGGCGGCTTGATCTGCGTTTATATTTAATAAACGCCCTTCAGGGCTGCTGCCAATTGAGCTTATTATCGGCAAGGTGGCTTGCGCTAGCGCACTCTTAAGGAAAGAAGCATCGGCAGTTGAAGGAATACCTACAGCGCCATACTTCTGTGCCATCGGTTGGCACACTACCATATTGCCATCAAGTAAAGAAAGGCCGACGGGCGTTAATCCTGAGGCAATCGCCGCAGCACATAGTTGTTTGTTTGCCGCTCCCGCCAACGCACCACAGATATAAGGCATATGTTCATCAGGCGTTACCCGAAGACCATCAATTTTGGTGCTTGCTAAACCTAAACTTGCCATCAGGGTTTCAACCAAAGGGCCGCCACCGTGAACCACGGCAACAGGGCGCGATTCGCTAACTTGTTTAATGCTTAAAAATAGCTTTTGCATTGCGGCTGCGTCGTCTAGCAACGCGCCACCTACTTTAATTACTACAGGTGAACTGTTCATTATTGCACGAGTCCTGTTTCAACCGGTTGGGCAGTCATAATATTAAGGCATTGAATTGCCTGCGATGCTGCCCCCTTCATGACGTTGTCGATAGCAGCCGTAATAACTGCATAACCAGATGCTTCATCAAACTTCCAGTGTAAATCAACAAAAGGCGTATGCGCCACATCGTCAATTTTGGGGAAGCTAGCACGTAACCTTACTATTGGCGCATTAGCATAAGCTTCGGTAAATGCAGCATCTAGTTGAGCGCTAGTCACTCCTTGATTAAGCTTAACGGTAACAGTGGCAAGTATGCCCCGTTTAAAGTTGCCTAAATGAGGTGTAAATATAACCGGTGTCGCTAAATAAGCTTCAATTTCTGGCGTATGGCGATGACCGAGCACACCATAAGCTTGCAAGCTCACTTCATAGAAGCTTGACGTTAGGCTGGCTTTTCGGCCGGCACCGGATACACCCGATACCGCATTGATCACAGGGCGAACCGCATCATCTAATAGGCCACTCGCAGCCAAAGGTTTTAGCGCTGACAAACTCGCAGTTGGGTAGCAGCCAGGTACGGCAATAATATCGGCTTGTGCAATATCGTCTTCGTACCATTCAGCCAGCCCGTATATCGCTTTTTTCAAACTTGTTGTTGCGGTATGAGGGAAACCATAAAACTGCTCAAAGACTTGGGTATCTTTAATTCTAAACGCACCAGATAAGTCGAGTATTTTTGCTTTGCCCGCAGACAAGGTTTCCATCCAATCGTGGCTGGCTTCATGTGGCGTGGCCAGTAATACGAAGTCCATCTCCGTCGCCAACTCTACTAATATGTCATTACTAATAGGCGTCAACGTATAGTTGAGGTGTGCTAGGTTGCCATGAAGAGCCGCAATGTTTTTTCCCGCATCGGCACTGTTTTCTGAAACATAAGTACCCTCAAGCGACAAAGCAGGATGTTGATGAACTAATTGAACTAGCTGTGCGCCGGTGTAACCACTGGCACCAATAATCGATACGTTATACATAATGAGAAATTCAATAAATGGAGAAAAAAATCACTTTTTACCTTTGTAAACTGATTTGGCGAAATGCATTGCCTAACCGCTACCACATTACAAAGGTAAAAAGTGTGCTACCGAAAAAGCATAATCGCAGACATTCGTCGTCGCAAGCAATGCAATGTGCAGCTATCCAGGGGAGTGGTTAACTCATTGACGTTCCCAGTATTACTACCACGAACGAGAGTTGGTTGTGTCATCAGTGCTTCCTGTGTCTGTATCAACCCTAAAAATGGGATGGATGCCTTAACCGTCGACTAGTTTACTTATATGGAATATTTATGCAATAAAAATGTATAAATATTTTTGGTCTTGAGCGCTACAGATATACCAATAAACAGATGGGTAAGAGTTTTACCTATAGTAGCCACTGAGATATGACATAATGTTGACAATTGAGTGTATAAAACTGAATATTTATACTAATTATCGCATAAATCGGCGATGATACAGATTAAGCATGGTTAAACAATCGACAGGTGGAATTTCTAAGTATGAGTAAACTTACCGTTGCGCTGGTGGCTCACGATCATAAAAAGCCCGAATTACTTGCATGGGTACATAATCACATCGAAATAATGAAGCAATGTGACCTAGTGGCAACTGGCACTACGGGCGGGCTCATCAGTGACGAAACTGGATTAGAAGTAAAACGGTTTAAAAGTGGACCACTTGGCGGCGATCAGCAAATTGGTGCATTAATCGCTGAAAACAGGCTTGATGCGCTGTTTTTCTTTTGGGATCCATTAAATGCAGCGCCTCACGATCCTGATGTTCGCGCACTATTGCGATTATGTTCAGTGTGGAATGTGCCAGTGGCATGTACACCAGCCACCGCCGATTTAATGGTAACATCTCCGCTTTTCTTATCGTCTGAATACAAACCAATCAAACCCAATTTTTAAGCGTGGCGGCGCTAACCGCCGCTTATAGCTCTCGTACGTTACCTCCCCAAAGTTTGCGTAACCCCTTAGCCCCCAGCTTGTCGACGTACAAATTCATAAACGTCACTAGCAGGTGTTGATGATGTCTCGCCATCGGCCGCATCTATCATTAGGCTATTTTCACCTGTGCTTTCAGTGGTGGCATTGCCATTAATTATTTGTTTGCCCGCATCCCATAAATTATTTGAGATACTCTTACCGGTAAGCCCCTCTACGGTTAGGTCGACGGCGTTATAAAGCAAACCACCGAGTCCGCCATATAAGAAGCTGCCTGCCATACTGGATGCCGCTGCAATATGGCTTGATGTCGTCGCCTCATAAATATCAGACACTACCGGCAAATGGTTCACAATGTTGAGCGCGTCGAATCCGTCTTGCAGCCCCAGTCCGTCCTCACCGAATGCCGATGTCATCATGTTATCGAACATCGAGGTTGTTTCGGTTGCAGTCGTTGCTGCTTCAACAGAAGTTGAAGTGGTAGTTGAAGTGGCAGCGCTGCTTGATGCTTGTGTTGCAGTGTCGGTAGAAGACGTTGATGCTGCCGCAGTAAGTGCCGCGAAGACATTATTTTGTAGCGCACCAAGCAATTGGTTTTGCATTAGACTAATAGCGTCATCGGTGACAAGGTTCGACAACAAGCTGGTATCAAATTGACTTGTGGTAGTGCTGCTTTGTGAATCTGTCGTTTCTGACGTGTCGTCATTGCTGGCTTCTTCATTTGACAACAAAGCGGCAAACATAGACGGCAAAGACTGGCTAGTAGTTGCCGCTTCCTCTGCCGTATTCGAGGTGGAATTTTCCCCCGCTAATGGCACTGCTGAAAGCAACGAATTTATTGTGCCTTGTGTAGATGTTTCAATGGCCATAACTTCCCCATACCCGCAGGCATGTCATTGTTTTGTAAAGGTTTTGCAAAGTTACTAAAGAACGTATTTCGTGTTGAAATTATTCGTTTAAACTTGCTCCTGTTCGGGTCATGGATGGCACTTAATCAACGTTATTTTTTATTTCCTTCAGAGCACATTATGAAAATTCGATGCCAGAAAGTGTTTCTTGCCCTAATCTTTACAATGACCGGCTGTGCCCAAACGGTTTCACATGAAGAAGAAGTGGTGGCAAGCAGTCCAACTAATCCAAAAGTAGAGCAGCGCGCTATATCGCCCACCTCTGATGAACCTGCTCCGGGCGATCCTACTTATGCGCCGCCGCGGGCGTATTCTGTTGAACAAGTTCGTATTCCTAGCGGCTCTTTGTTTAATCCGGAGCTTGCCATGGGGCTGTACCAGCGCCACAGCCAGTACAAAGTGGGCGATATGATTTTAATAAAGCTGGATGAGACCACCCAGTCTGAGAAGTCACTTGATTACAACCAAGATAAAAACAGCACCTTTGATATAGAACCTTTAACTGTGCGGGTAGGGGGAATTCAAATTGAAGGCGATGACCTTGAAGTAGACCATGAACAGGACAGCGAATTTACCAGTTCGGCACAATCAAGCCAGTCAAACTCATTGCAAGGCAGCATTACCGTTTATGTCACCGCTATTACGCCAGCAGGAAACTTGCTGGTCACAGGGGAAAAATGGATAACCATGAATAAAGGAAAAGAATATATTCGTTTTTCAGGTGAAGTACGCAAGCAAGATGTTGATGAAAGCAATACCGTGGTGTCTTCAAAAGTGGGTAATGCACTCATTGAATATAGCGGCACTGGGGATTTGCAAGAGAATCAAGAGCGCTCTGTGATAGATAAATTGTTCGCAATATTCGGTTAGTAGGTGAAAAGCATGAAAGGCTATCTTCGTCTAGGTATAGCAATAATAACTATGTGGCATGGCACGGCCATGGCCATATGGGTACAAGGTGAAGCAAGTCTTAATTTTACCGGTGCCGACTTAGATTCTGTGCGCCCTACGGTGATTAAAAATGCTATCGCGGATGCGTCTTATAAGAGCGGAAGTGTTATTGCCGCCGAAGATGTTCTAATCGATGGGTTAATACTCAGCAGCAAAGCAGAGCTTCGTACCGCAGGCCGAATACAGCGAGTCGAAATCATTAGCGAAAGTGTTCAAGATAATGTGCTATCGGTAGTGGTGAATGTCAATTTAACCCCCTTGTTTGATTGTGAACCCAATCGCTTTCAAAAGCGCTTACTGGTGACTCATTTTGCCCTACTCGACTCACGACAGGCGGCCACAGGCGGTATTTATAATATTGGTAAACACATTACACAACGATTTGCGCAGCAACTGAAAAATACCGCGGATACACCTAATGTCATGCAGATATCACAAGCCATGGCTAGCGCCGATATGTGGTCTGCCGAAGCACTCTCAGGCGTAGAGTTACAACAAAAATCGACTTACTTACGCGATACCTATGGTCAGCAGTTCGCACTATTCGGCTACATTAAAGATGTAAGCTTGTTTGAGCAAATAGCACAAAGTGAGTCCTTTTTCGACAGCGACGAGGTGGCGGTTAGGCGCAACTTTACCCTTCAAGTGTTCGTGCTAGATACCTTCAGGCAACGTATCATTTATAACGACAGTTATCACAGTGAAGCAGATTGGGAGTTTGAAAACAGCTACCAAGTGGATACCAATAACAGCTTATTTTGGCGTAGCGAGTACGGGCGAATGGTATTAAACACCGTAAATGCTGCGCTAACCGATATTTCTGCCGCCATTACCTGCGAGCCTACCTTTGCGCGGGTGGTTAATACCAGTAACCAGCAGTTGATTGTCGATTTAGGTATTGCCCAAGGTATTCGCGAAGGCGATAGCTTTCAGTTATACAAACAGCAGTCGTTGCCGGTACTTCTATCGCCAACTAAGAGCGTGATGTTGCCGGTAGAGAATGGGCAGTTTGCTATTACCCATTTAGGTGATGAAGTGAGTGTATTAAAGGTTGAAGGCGCAGAATCGGCAGTTCACTTATATGACATCGTTTCGCCAGTACAAAAAAAAGACGCAAACTAAAGTTTGCGTCTTTGCTTACGTTCCAAGTTGTTATCTTTTTCTAGCGAGTAGTCTTAATTATCGCTAAACAAACGGCGAAGCGCGTCTACGTTTTCGCGCTTCTCCAATACCTCGGCTTGCTGTGCGTCGGTAAGCACTGCAAACGTGGCTTGTTTATGAGTCATGTTTTCTATTGCTGCATTAACGAGATCATCTTTATATTCAGCATAAAGTGCATCCCATGCAGATTCGGAGAAATTGCCACTTCGCACAAGGGCTTGCTCAGCGTTTCTGAGTGCATCCATTGTGACTTTATGTTGAAAGCGGGTTTCACGAAAAGTGGCGTTTAAGGTTTCAAGTGATACTAACTGCTCGTCAGTCAGTTGCAGTTCTTTAAACGGCAGGCGAGGTCCTCTTGGCGGCTGGCCTCGCATAGCGCTTCTGACAGTATTTCTTTTCCCACCGTGCGCGACTTCTCGTTTGGCTTCTCGTTTAGCTTCAAACTCGGTTAGCATGTTACGTTGCGACGCTGAAAGCAGGTTGTAAATCTCACTGCGAAGTTCTGCAATAGCAAAATGACGCGATTGTTGTTTCAGTATCCTGGTTTCAACAAGGCTACGAATTTCACTTTCTGAAAGGGTAGCGAGGTCGGGCTTATCTGGGTGCTCCGACGAGGCGTCTGGGCGTTCATGATTGGCTTTAAACGCGGTAACAAGCTTTTTCACCTCATCCATTTGCTCTGAAGAAAGAGAAAGGCGGCTTAAGGTTTTGATCATTTCCATCCCAGGAGCATGATCACGCATTTTGGGGCCTTGAGGGGCCGCATTTGCGCTGTGGGCTAGGCTAAAAGTTGTCGCTAATAACCCAGCAATGAGAATTGATTTCACGGGCGTCTCCTTTGTATTCGCACCCCAGAATCTTACTAGCTCTGCGGCCAAAAGCAGTCAACGCATTGTAAAGCTTGTGTAAAGTTTGAACCATGCGCAGATTCTATCGGTCACAAAGCTTATCATTTCCATCGTTTGTGTGTGGGAATGGCTAGGTCGTCGCTTGTGGCGTTTCCTAGTTTTTTTAACGCAACGCGCAGTATTTAACCGTTGTCATTCCTCTATGCATTATACTTGGGTATCCGAAAGATGAATCAAGCCGTCGTAGGTTTCAAAAACATGAGTTCAGAGTTTCATTTACAGTCCATTCTTATTATCGATGATGATAATGAACTAACTGACATGCTAGCCACCTATCTATCAAGCATGGGGTATCAAATTCAGGTCAGTAATGATGGCCAAGCAGGGTTAGCAGAAGCAACGGCAGGTGGTCATTACGACCTCATTCTGCTTGATGTCATGATGCCTAAAATGGACGGTTTCGATGTACTTAAGAAGTTAAGAGTGAGTCATGCGACACCCGTGCTTATGCTAACGGCGCGCGGTGATGACTACGACCGCATTCTAGGGTTAGAGCTTGGAGCAGACGATTACTTGCCAAAGCCGTTCAATCATAGAGAGTTGGTAGCGCGAATAAAAGCCATATTCCGAAGACTGTCATTGACTCACAGCGGTGGTACTATTGAACAAGACTTGATTGTGAATGAATTATTTTTAAGTAGTAGTAGCCAAGTCGCCAAAGTCGGTGAGGTTGAAATGACCTTGACCAGTACAGAATTTTCTATACTTCGGTTGCTTATGCTAAACACAGGAAGCCGAGTGACGAAAGAAGAAATCAGTTTGAAGGTATTAGGTAAATCTCTTCAAGCGTTTGATAGAAGTATCGATATGCACGTAAGTAACTTGCGCAAAAAAATAGCCGCTATTAGTAATATCGAAAAAATTAAAACCATCCGCGGCGTGGGTTATATGTTGCTATCTGGTCAATGACGTTTTTCCGTAAAATAAACCCTGCTCGCGCCATTGTGGGGCGCCTTTTTTTGTGGTTCTGGGCTACCTTCATTGTTACTGCTGTACTGGCTGTTTGGGGAAGTCGATTCTTCTTTGAAGAACTTCAGGTAAACACCGCGTCTCCACAGGAAATTCAACATTTAGAGCGTTTGCTTGGCGGCATAACTAGCGAGCGCGCCATGCAAGCGCCGCTAAGAGTAGCGCTAGATAGAAATGGACGTGCCGTTAGAGGAAGAGCAATCGCAGTTGATGTCGACACAGGCCGGATGATCGCTGCTGGCGGCCCGCCTTTACGTGAAGACGACCGAAGAGATATAGAGCGCATCGTCGATCAAAAAGTACCAATCACACTAAATCGGGGCGCGCTAAAAATAACTGGGCCAATGCTCTTTGAGCGTGATGGTAAAAGGTTTGCTTTGTTCTTTGCCAAAATGGATTTGCCTGGTGAAAATGCTCCTCCCTTTGTATTGTTTCTTTGTATCGCCTTAGTGACAACGACGTTGTTATCTTGGCTGTTTGCGAAATCTCTCACACGACCAATTCTTCGGCTGCAGAAGTCTGCGCGTTCATTATCTACTGGTAACTGGGAAGCGAGAATTGATAATACTGAGAAGCGACAGGATGAGCTTGGTCAACTAGGTCGCGACTTCAATTCAATGGCAGGTCAGTTAGAGAAAATGTGGACCGGACAAAAACGGCTCCTGGCCGATATATCTCACGAGCTTCGTTCTCCCTTGGCTCGACTGCAGATGGCACTTGGTTTAGCACATCAGCAAAATGTAGACCCAGCATCGCTGGCCCGTATTGAGCGAGAGGCTGAGCGTATGGAAGCTTTAGTGAGCCAATTGCTGGAATTAAGCCGCGCTGAAAATGGGGTAACCACCTTCTCATCTTATTCTTTATCTCTGTTGTTTCGCGATATTTTTACTGATGGTCAGTTTGAAGCCGCAAATAGCAATAAAGCCCTCGATATAAATGAAATACCCAAGCTGACCGTGCTGGTAGACCAAGTTTTACTTTGCCGTGCAGTTGAGAATGTTCTACGTAACGCCATCCGCCACAGCACCTATTTAACAACGGTTGAGTTTACCGTCACCGACACCGAATGGTCGGTGACCGTTTGCGACGACGGTGAAGGTTTATCAAGTGAAGAGTGCGAACGGGTATTTGCCCCTTTTTATCGTGCAACCTTAGCCAGAGAAAGAGCTTCTGGTGGGGTAGGTTTGGGCTTATCCATTGCAAAAGCTGCTGTAGAATTGCATCATGGCGCAATAAAAGCAGTGACAAGAGAAGAAGGTGGCCTAAGCGTCACACTGTCCTTCCCTCGCAAGTTAGAAAACACTTAACGCGCATAAATTTTCATTGCCGTGTAGCGTTCAAGTTATCACTGCCTCACGATTCTATTAGGATATGCCTGTATGAGCTGGACGTTTACGTCAGAGCAAGACTTAGCTTCGACCTTTGCCACTGAAATAAACCCTTTTTGGCAAACTTCTGTCACCCTTGGCGAGTTTGTTGGTAAAGATAACATCGATGTGCATTACGCGTGGTGCATACCAGAAACCCCCAAATCCACGGTGGTGATCAGTTCTGGACGTATCGAGTCCTACTTAAAATACAAAGAACTCATTTTCGATTTGTATCAAAATGGCTTTGCAGTTTTTATTCTTGATCACCGAGGGCAAGGGTTATCGGGGCGTATGACTCACGATCCTCAACATGGATACGTGGCGGATTTCGCCGATTACGTGGATGATTTAATCACCTTCGTAAACGATATTGTGAAGCCGCGCCAACAGGGTGAGTTGCAGTTACTTTGCCATTCTATGGGCGGCGCAATTGGCGCACTAACCCTATTAAGAGACCCTAGCTTATTCGACAAAGCAGTACTCGCATCCCCGATGTTCGGTATTAAGCCTGCACTACCAAATTGGTTGGCCAATAGCCTTATAAAAGTAGGGCTTAGTATTAATAAAATGAAAAAGCGTGAGTCAGGTTATTTCTTTGGGCAAACGCCTTACATTGCATTTCCTTATGCCTTAAATAAACTTACGCATAGTAAGAATCGCTATAGCTTATTTCGCCAGCTTTATGATGAAGAGCGCCAAATTCAACTTGGTGGTGTAACCACTGAATGGTTGCGGGCAGCACAAGCCGCGATGAATACCATTGAACTTAATGCGGCTGCTATTACTACGCGCTCGTTAATTTTAAGTGCAGATGGCGACAGTATTATAGAGAATAAACGCCAACGTCGCGTAGCCGCTAAGTTCCCCAATGCTCAGGTAGAAATTATTCCTGTGGCGTATCATGAGGTGCTTACCGAATCGGACGACATTCGTGATGCTGCACTCTCTACTGTATTTGATTTTTTAAGCGCGTAAAATAACGCTAATGGGCGATGAGCGCCCGTTCGTCATATCGCCATTTAAAAGCGTGGCAATTTAGCATTTCGACAGTGAGCCAGCATGTTAGACATCGTACTTTACCAGCCAGAAATTCCCCCCAATACGGGAAATATTATCCGCTTATGCGCCAATAGCGGCTTTATGCTGCATTTGATTGAGCCTCTTGGGTTTGAGTGGGACGATAAGCGTGTACGTAGGGCAGGGCTGGATTACCACGAATTTGCTCACGTTAAGCGTCATGCATCATTAGAAGCTTACATTGAAAGTGAAAAGCCAAGCCGAATCTTTGCTTGTACTACCAAAGGCAAAGCATTTCACAGCGATGCACAATACAAAAAAGGCGATGCTTTATTGTTTGGGCCAGAGACCAGAGGTTTGCCCGACGATGTTATTGACGCGCTACCGCCAGAACAGCGAGTACGTATTCCAATGCTACCCGACAGCAGAAGTATGAATTTATCGAATGCGGTATCGGTTTTTGTTTATGAAAGCTGGCGTCAACTAGGCTACGACGGCGCACGCTAGACATAAAAAAACGCGCAGTGTTGATGCTGCGCGCTTTATCAGTTTTGTATAATTTTTAATCAGGCTTCGTTTTTAAGATCGCGACCCAGTAAGGTTAATGCGGCCTCTTTTGGCGATTTACCGTGATAAAGTACCGCGTAAATCTGCTCGCAGATTGGCATCTCAACACCGACTTTATGCGATAACACATGTACTTCTTCCGTGTTGCGATAGCCTTCTACCACTTGCCCAATTTCTTCAATCGCCGTGTCGACAGATTTACCTTGGCCTAAGGCTAAGCCAAATCGACGGTTACGTGATTGGTTATCGGTGCAGGTGAGCACTAAGTCGCCAAGGCCAGCCATGCCCATAAAGGTTTCTGGCTGAGCACCTAGCTTCACGCCAAGACGAGTAAGCTCTGCAAGACCACGAGTAATCAATGCGGTACGGGCATTCGCACCAAAACCTAACCCATCTGCCAAACCAGCGCCTATGGCAATCACGTTTTTCACTGCACCGCCTAATTGTACGCCGGTGAAGTCTGGGTTTTTGTATACCCTAAACGATTTCGCGCAATGTAGCTTAGCGGCAAATTCGTCAGCAAAGGTTTCGTCAGTGGACGATAACGAAATAGCCGTAGGCAAGCCTGCCACCATTTCTTTGGCAAATGTGGGGCCAGATAATACGGCTAGCGGATAGGCAGTACCCAGAATTTCTTCTGCAACTTCTCGAAGCAATCTGCCGGTTTTAGGTTCAAGCCCTTTGGTTGCCCAAATAATTCTATGGTTGGGCTGCAACAAAGGCTTAATGCTTTGAAGCATTGCCGCAAAGCCGTGGCTTGGCACTACCACAAGAATATCTTGGCTAGTGGCAATGACCGTTTCTAAATTGGCATCTACATTAAGCGCATCAGGAAAGGTAGCACCTGGCAAATAGCGCGCGTTTTCTCTGCTTGAAGCCAGCGCTTCCATATGCTTTTCGTCGCGCCCCCACAACAAGGTAGGGTTACCATTTCTGGCTAAGCAAAAAGCAAGGGCGGTGCCATACGACCCCGCCCCTAATACTGAAACCGAATTCGGGTTCATCATAATGGTGCTTACGCGTCCATCTTAGGCGCTTCGCCTTGGGCTTGCTGTGCACGCTTTTGAACGTAAGCAGCGAAGATAGCGTCGAAGTTAACTGGCGCTAAATTTAGTGGAGGGAAAGTTCCACGGTTCACAAGGTTTGAAATCGTTTCACGTGCATACGGGAAAAGCATGTTCGGGCAGAATGAACCTAGCGTATGCGCTTTGTTCTGATCAGGCATTTCACCAATGGCAAAAATACCGGCTTGCTGCACTTCACATAAGAATGCAGTTTCTTCGCCAAGTGTGGCGGTAACGGTTACTGACAACACTACTTCGTAAACGTTTTCGTCTAGTTTGTTGGTGCTAGTGTCAATATCTAGCTTAATTTCTGGCTTCCACTCTTTAGTGAAAATAGCTGGCGCATTTGGCGACTCAAAAGAGATATCTTTAGTGAAGATACGCTGAATGTTGAATTGAGGGGCTTGCACTTGGTCGCCTGCTGCGGCGCCGTTAGTAGTCTGATTATCGTCAGCCATGATATTTCCTGTTTAATTGTCGTTTTACTTTAATGTATTGCGTTGCTTTACGCGCTGACGCGTTATGCTAACCCAAGCATAGGATTTAGTTTTTGCTGTGCTTCTAGTGCCATCATGTCATCGCAGCCACCTACGTGCTTATCGTCGATGAAAATTTGTGGCACTGTCCAACCGCCATTCGCGCGCTCAATCATTACGTCACGCAATTCTGGTTGAACATCAATAGGGTACTCTTGAAACTCAACACCTTTCTGTGCGAGAAGTGCTTTAGCACGATGGCAGTATGGGCAATGGCCCTTGGTGTAAATTTCTACTTTACTCACTATGATCACCTATTATTTTGAAATCGGTAAACTTGCACTCTGCCACGCGTTCATGCCGCCTTTAAGGACTTTGACATTAGTGAAGCCCGCTTTTGACATCGCACCGGCTGTACCACGAGCTTGATTGCCCATAGCGCATACAACGATAATGGGTTTATCTTTGCTGTTTTCAAGCTTAGCGAAGTTTTTCTCGCGCAATTCTTCTGGTTTTATTTGCTTAGCACCTAAAATGTGCCCCGCTTTAAAGTCTTTAGCCGCGCGAGTATCAAAGATAATCGCGTCGTCTTTATTCATTAACAAAGTGGCTTCGTGTGTATTAACTTCTTTGATTGAAGAGGTAAACGTTGAAATGTAGCTAAACACCAACATGCCCACCAAAGCAACCCATACACCAGCAAGTACAATATTATCGCTGGCAAACGCTATTAGCTGATCCATTACTTCTAACCTTGTCTACAGACCATAAAAAGAGTGCAAAGTATATAGAAAAACGGGCGAGAAACCACCCTGCAATAGTCAAGCGTGTCTTGTAATTGTGTGCGGTACAATAGCGGATTGATATTACAACCAAATTGCACTGGGATTTAATCTAGCCCTCAGATACACTGATACGCTAACTATCATCATGATTGTAGGCGAATTCTGCAATCTGTTTTTGCCACCAATACACCGCCAAAGGCCGCTATTACCTTTTTATGTTTATTCAACGATTTTGCCCAATTGTCTGTTTACTTGCTGTCATATTCGGTATGGGTTTAGTCTCATCTACCGTAAAGGCGCAAGATGTTAGCCAAGAGAAGCTGGCAGAACTACAAGTTGAATTAAGAGCGCGTCAGCAGGTTTTAGAAAATAACAAAGCTAGCGCACAAGAACTAGAGCAAGTGCTCAAGCGTTCAGAGCTTGAAATAGCGAAAGTGGCGAAAGCCTTGGCGCAAAACAAACAGCAATTAAATAGTGTGTTAGCGGAAGAAGAAGTGCTTGTAAAAGAGCAGGAAGGGTTAAAAGAAGCTATTCGCCAGCAACAGTCCTTGCTTTCAAGTCAATTGAAAAGTGCGTTTATGGCGGGGCATTACGACTACGCCAAAATGTTATTTTATCAAGAAGATGCCCGTAATTTCGAACGGGTCATTACGTATTATCAATATTTGGCAAAGGCACGTCAGCAAGAAATTACCCGATTTAGAGACAACGTGGCTCGCCTTGAAGCGGTAACCGAAGAGCTTGCTGAAAAAGCGGAATCCTTGCTTGCCCTTCGCAAGACACAAGAAAGTCAGCGGGGGGTGTTACTCACTCGCCAAGATGATAGAAAGCAAACCTTAGCCAAACTTAATAAAACTATCGCCAGTGAAAGCGGACGAATTGCCACCTTGCAGGCAAATGAAAAGGCGTTACTTGATGCTATTGAAGCTGCCCGTATTGCTGCTGAACGCGCTGCGGCTAGAGCTAAGGTATCGCTGGATGGGTTAGCCAAGTTAAAGGGGAAGTTGTCAGTGCCTGTTGAAGGTCACATTCGTAAACTCTTTGGCAATCGCAGGCAAGGACAAGTGCGCTGGAAAGGCATTATTATCGATGGTTCGGAAGGCGAAGCGGTAAAGAGCGTGGCATCGGGCAAAGTACTTTATGCCGATTGGCTTCGCGGGTTTGGTTTAGTGGCCATTGTCGATCACGGGGAAGGTTACATGAGTGTTTACGGGCACAACCAAGCGTTGTTGAAACAAGCTGGCGACGATATTCTTTCAGGTGAAAGTATTGCCTTAGTAGGAAGAAGCGGCGGACAAGATTACCCTAATTTGTATTTTGAAATACGCCATAAGGGAAAAGCGTTAAATCCCACCGCTTGGTTTAACTGATCGCTAAGCACGCTATATAAGCAGGCTACACTGTGACAAGTTAAACATTTTTTACGGTTATACCGTTATCGAAAATGTGGAATTGTCAGGTAAATTCGACGCTTCTTGTTGTGGTGGAGGAGGCGGTGGTTTGCCCATTCCTGCTAATTCAGCAATGTTTTTACCTTCAAAACCTGCACTGCTTAACGCCGAATTCAAAGACTTACTTGGCTCGATACCTGCCTCTTTGAATTGCTCTACAATAGAAGCCGCATCTTCGCTTGATAAGTTTTCCGGATCGTAAGATGACAAAATAGCGCTCACAGACTCTTTTTGTGTATCGCTAAGGGCTTGGCCTTCAGGGCGTGGCGGCATGCCAGCTTGCATGGTTGAGCTGTTAACAGAAGAAATCATAATTACTCCACAATAAATAGTATACGTTGTAACCTTATCGACAATTAAAGCTGAAATTGAGCTTGGCGGTCACTCTTTACGCAACCTTTACACGCTAAGAACAGCTGAGCAGAGCTTGTTTCCTTTTTGTAAATTGGTATGCTGCATAAATGCTGGTTCAATGGAGCCGAGATACAGCCATACTATTGTTGTCTGGCTCAGTTCTTATAAGACTTATTTCTTATTCGGTTTAGTATCTCGTTGTTAATATCAGCAGTGCGCGTGGAAATAATAAAATCAATAATGGAAGTGAAGAAACGTAGATGAAGGTGCTTTGGCGTCTGTGTGTTTTATCGTTAATGATAATGACGAGTTTTACGAGTCATGCTGCGGCGTCAGCGACTATCCCGGTAAATCCTCGTGTTATTATTATTCTTGATGATCTGGGTTACAGAAAATCAGATATGGCGGCCTTTGCGCTTCCCAGCGAAGTGACCTTTTCAATTTTACCGCGAACCCCTCTTGCACAAACAATTTCTCGTAAAGCCGAGCAGCAAGGCCGCGCTGTCATGTTACACATGCCAATGCAGTCGACCAGCGGCAAAGCCATGGGTCCCTTAGGGTTATCTACCGATATGTATCCTGCGGCCATTACTCACACGCTAAGAGCAGCGCTTAAAAGTGTGCCGAACGCAGTAGGAGTGAATAATCACATGGGCAGTGCATTTACGGTTGAAGAGCCCGCCATGCAAACCATTATGGAAGAGATAAAGCGCCAAGGACTTTTCTTTGTAGATAGCAGAACTAGCGTAAATACTACAGCGCAACAGGTAGCGGATAGAGTGGGGGTGCCGAATGCAAGCCGGCAGGTATTTCTTGATAATGATCGCTCGGTTGCATCGCTTAGTAAGCAATTTGAATACACAAAACGATTGGCCAAACGAAACGGCACCGTTGTGGTAATTGCACATCCTTACCCAGAAACGATTACCTTTTTAGCGCACACGTTGCCTAGCCTGGCAAACGAAGGAATTGCTTTAGCGTCAGTAAACGATTATTTCACACTGGTGGCTAATATCCCCAATAGCATCCCCAATAACACTTTGGTTAAAGAGGTTCATCCAAAGCCGCTGTTAGAAACTGAAGCGGCCGCGCCGAATGAATAGTCTCCGCACCGAATGAATCGCCTCTGCGCCGAATGAATAGCCCTCGTTAATTTTGCTCGTGCAACAAGCATAAGTTTCTTCCTTTCTACTTTTTCCGTGATTCGCACCTCGGCATTTAATTATTAATAATAATCAGCCATTTCCCGACTCTAATCTCCACTTATGGCATTTCGTTCTTTTAAAGATTGAAAATATCATAGGGGAAAGTTTCGCATTTGCTTTAAAATGTTATATTATAACGTCTCTTGCAGAGTTATTCTGTGGCTACAGTGCACGTGCGGCTATTGTGATATCACGAAAGCGCTTATAACAAGAGCTTCTGTGACAAGAGTCATATGATTAAAGCGTGTGTGAAGTGGCGTGTTTTAAAGTTTTTGATGTTGTAAAGGTACAGTAAATGAATCCGGTAGAAGACAATCCAACAAAATTAGACAGACTGGGCATTTGGGTGTCGAGCTTGTGTGCGTTGCATTGCCTAGCGCTACCTGTTGTTGTGCCATTATTGCCACTTATCGGTTCTTCGTTTTTCGCCCAAATTTGGTTTGAACGAACCATATTAACTATATCGTTAATTATTGGTGCGGTTGCACTTATCGGCGGGGCCACTCGCTATCATGGCCGTTATTATCCGTTGGCATTGCTGTTTACGGGTGGTGCAATTTATTGGAACAAAAACATGTTTGGTGAAGCCTATGAGCCGTTCACCATCGCTGTGGGTGCGCTACTTATCGTGGCGGGGCATTGGGTTAACATGCGTTTGTGCCGTCAATGTAAGTGCTGTAAAGAAACGGTATTTTCTAGTCACTTATCTACCGAAGTAGAATAGGCGCTTTTGTAAGCCAACCGGCGTAAATTTTTAACTCAAGCTTTACGCCCAAAGCTTTATAAATAACGCTAAGTTTTAGCTTCTTAATCCTTAGCCCTTAACCCACAACTCGCTTTGCAATTTCGGGCACGTTGGTAAAAATACCGGTTACGCCCCATAGCTTCAATTGAAGCATATCTTCTGGCTCGTCTACCGTATAAACATACACATCCAATCCTTCTTGTTTCGCCGCATTTACAAAATCAGCATTCACCACATCTAACGCAATATTAATAGATTTCGCTTTAAGCTGACGGGCACAGTACGTTGCATCAAGTGCGTAGGTGGCGGTTAATGCGCCAATGGCCACCTGTGGCCATAATGCGCTTATTTCGGCTAGCCAATGGTGATTAAACGAAGAAATAAGTAAGGAATTTGGGTTTATCTGTGCATCTTCTACTGCACGCTTTACGTCTTGCACCCAAGCTTCAGCATTGCGCAAGTGCTTCACTTCAATATTACACAGCGCACCATCTGGTACGGTAGCCAGCACTTCTTCCAAGGTAGGAATAACTTCACCTTCCCCAGCATCTAGCTGCTTTAAATCCGCCAGTGAAGTTTGTAATAAAAATCCTGAACCATTTGTGGTGCGCCCAAGGGTTTTATCGTGAAATACTATAATGGCGTCATCATGCTGGTAGGTGTCGAATTCTATACCATCAGATTGCTGCTCGAAGGCTAGCGTAAATGCTTTAAGCGTGTTTTCAGGCGCAAGCGTACTCGCGCCCCTGTGGGCAATAATAAGCATTTAGTCGCTGTCCTTTTCTGACTTACCGTGCAGCTTATGGGTATTGAGTGTTTCATAGATAGATGCAGAAGTAATAAGAATACCGCCCAATAGCGTGTTTCCACTGGGGTTTTCATCCAACAGCAATACGGCAAGAATAACCCCATAGAAAGGCTGCATGCAGGCAATCAGCGAAAAGGTTTTTGCTCGTAAATGACGTAAACTTGCTGCAATTAATGCATGTGGTAACGCGGTAAAAACAGTACCTAACAGCAGAAGCATTAACCAAGCACTCATCGGGGCATCTGTAATTTCATTGCTGCCGGTAGGTAGCAAGAAAATAGCAATCACTAGGGTTTGCCACGCCATGGCTTTCGCGCCACTGTATTGTTTGAAGTGTTTTCGGTGGATCAGATTTCTGAACGCGTAAAGCACCGCAGAGCCCACACCAATAAGCACCCCTAAAGTGATGTCATTATCCAGTGACGTTTCAGGCACAATAAAATACACGCCTGCGATAACGGTAAGCGCAGATACAATGTCTTGCCATACCAAGCTTACTTTTTCGAAGAACGGCTCTATCAGTACGGTAATTACGGGGAAAGTGAATAGGGCAATCATACCTACCGACACACTAGAGTACTGCATTGCCGCAAAGTAGGTTACCCAGTGCAAGGCCATCAAGATACCTAGCCCTATGGCTATTAGATAATCTTTGCGGCTTGCCAGCGTCAAACTTTCGCTAGAAAATCTTAGGAAGAGAAATAATGCGATACAGGCAAATACCGATCGCATTAGCGTGATATCACTGGCACTCAGAGGCACTAGATGAGAAAAAAGCGCAGTACCGCCTAATAAGACAACGGTAAAGTGCAGTGATATCAAACTTCGTTTTACTGCATTCATAAACTAGCTTGGTGTCGCTTGCGTGCCTAAATCAGCGCTTGCGTCATCGCCTAAATCAGCGCTCGCATCAGTGTTTACTGGCGCGTTCGCAACAAAGGCCATAGGTTCACCTAAACGGGTTACTTGCCCAGGTGCTAATGCATCAAAATCAATCATGTCTTTTTCGAAACATACCACAATGGTAGAGCCCAATTTAAAGCGGCCTAGCTCATCACCCTTCGCAAGGTGCACGCTTGCTTCGGTATCTTTCTCGTAAGTCCAGTGTTGAACATTTTTACCGGTAGGCGGCGACACTGTGCCTGCCCAAACGGTTTCTATACTGGCAACAATCGTAGCGCCTACTAATACCATAGCCATTTTGCCTACGGGCGTATCGAATAACGCCACAACGCGCTCGTTACGAGCAAACAAGCCAGGAATATTCTGTGCGGTAAGCGGGTTTACAGAAAACAACTCACCAGGCACATAAACCATGTCGGTAAGTGTGCCCTCTACCGGCATATGAATGCGGTGGTAGTCTCGAGGGGCTAGATAAATAGTGGCAAATTTTCCGTCTTTAAACGGCGCCGCTAAATCTGGCTTACCGCCTAATAAACTGGTTAGACTGTAATCATGGCCTTTGGCTTGAAATATACTGTCAACTTCAATGTCGCCAAATTGACTTACCGTACCGTCCACCGCTTGAATCAATACATCTTCTCGTGGGTCAACGGTGCGTACTTCTGGTTTTAATGGGCGAGTAAAGAAGGCGTTGAAACTGCGGTAATGCGCAGGATCTGAATGTAATGCCTCACTCATATCAACATTATATTGCTTGATGAAAAGCTTGATAAGAAACGTAGTGAAGCCACCAAGCTCTGCTGCCGCTAATTTGCCTACTAGGCGAGACAACAAATGTTTAGGGGTAATGTATTGTAAGTTTATTTTAAGCCAGTCCAGCACGAAAGCTCTCCATTAAAAAGACAGGTTAATTGTACCCTAACTTATAAGCGCGTAAGCAACTTTAAGATTATGTATGCTACAAACTTGGAATAAGCCAGAAGGGGTAGGCTTGTTGAAGTCGTGTTTATATTCATTTTCAACAAGCCATATTAATAGTAAATGCTAGCCTTAAGCGCCAGGTGGTTGACTGTGGCTCGGACGTTGCTCGTCCATGGTGGTTAATATTTTGTGGTAGCTAGCAAAACGCTCGGCATTAATCTTACCTTCTTCTACGGCTTCCCGAAGAATGCAGCCAGGGTCGTTAAGGTGTTTACAGTCACGGAATTTACACCCACCTAAGTAATCCCTAAATTCAATAAAGCCCCAAGTAATGCGTTCGGTAGGAATGTGCCATAAGCCAAATTCTCGGACGCCTGGAGAATCTATTAAATCACCGCCAGCCGGTAAATGCAGTAGCTTGGCTGCGGTGGTGGTGTGTTGGCCTAAGCCTGAGTTATCTGATACTTCCCCGGTGAGTATGTCGGCACCAGGTAATACTTTATTAATTAAGCTAGATTTCCCTACACCCGACTGACCTACGAAAACACTTACATTGTTATCAAGATAGGCATTAAGTTCATCAATACCTTCACCGGTCTTACAGCTGGTGAAAAGCACTTCATAACCTAAATCGTTATAAACCTTTAATTGTTCATTAATGGTTTCTCTTTCGCTTTGTGAAAGAAGCTCCACTTTGTTTAAAACAATAAAAGGGGTAATGCCAATGTCTTCACAAGCCACTAAATAGCGGTCGATAATGTGCGTAGAGAGTGATGGAAGGGTAGCGCTTACCACAATAATTTTATCGATATTAGCCGCAATGGGCTTTATGCCGTCGTAAAAGTCGGGGCGGGTGAGGACTGAATGGCGATCGTTAACTATTTCAATAACACCACGTACACTACCAGAGTCGGCATCGTCGCCTTTACTGAATAGTACTTTATCACCACATACCACAGAGTCTACTGTACGGCGGATATGACACCGTGACACATTGCCCTCGGCGTCTTCAACATCGGCATGTTTGCCAAAGCGACCCGTCACAACGCCGCTCATCAGTTGGCTTTCATCTACTGACGTTTGCTTGTTGTCACCATGCTTATCTTGCAGCCGTTTGCTTCTGTTAGCTGCGACTTGGCGTTTCTGTCTATGTGTAAGTTTTGGTTTTTTCGCCACGATTCTTTTCTAGTTCACGTATACTGCGCTTATAATAACGTTTGTAGGGCATGGTTGCCATGCCTCAGTACTAAGAGGAAGCCGATGACAAAGCACGACAGTAATTTAGTGTGGATTGATATGGAGATGACAGGGCTCGATCCAGAGACTTGTGTGGTGATGGAAATTGCAACCATAGTGACAGATGCACAGCTAAATGTGCTTGCTGAAGGCCCCGTTATTGCAGTGCATCAGCCTGATGATGTACTTGATAATATGGATGAGTGGTGCACCCGTGTACACGGTGAAACTGGGCTTACTGCACGTTGTCGAGCCAGTTCGGTGAATGAAGCTGAAGCAGCCCGTCAAACAATGGCGTTTTTATCTGACTATGTTGATGCCGGTAAATCTCCTTTGTGCGGAAATACTATAGGCCAAGACAGACGCTTTATGGTGAAGTACATGCCAGAGCTAGAAGATTACTTTCACTACCGCAGTATTGATGTGAGCAGCGTAAAAGAGCTGATTAAGCGATGGAAGCCTGAAGTTTTAGATGGATTTGATAAAAAGGGGGTTCACCTTGCCCTTGATGACATTCGCGAGTCTATTGAAGAAATGCGCTACTATCGTGAGAAAGTGTTCACGATTTAAGCGGGAAAGGTGCGTTTGTACAAAAAAATCCAATTAATGGTTGCCAAATAAAATTATTTTTGTACAATGCGCACCACTTCAAAACGAAGTGCCTTTTTTTGTATGCGGGAATAGCTCAGTTGGTAGAGCACGACCTTGCCAAGGTCGGGGTCGCGAGTTCGAATCTCGTTTCCCGCTCCAAAAAAACAGTGTTTGTTGAAAAACAGCACTGAAGAGTGTGAAAGCGCGACCCCATGGGTCACGACCGGTTCCCGGCGACCGAGTGTCGGCCAGTTACAAGTCTCGTTATCCGCTCCAAAAAAAACTCCTATCACAATCCAAATGGTAGTGAGTATCATCAGATGCAACAGCATCGACTCTATGCGGGAATAGCTCAGTTGGTAGAGCACGACCTTGCCAAGGTCGGGGTCGCGAGTTCGAATCTCGTTTCCCGCTCCAAATTTTCATATATAAAATTAAATCAACCTACTTCAGTTTGATTAATGCGACCCCACGGGTCACGACCGGTTCCCGGCGAGTAACAAATCTCGTTTCCCGCTCCAAATTTTATACTTCAAATTGAACTAGCACGATTTCAGACTGAATAATGCGACCCCCGTGGGGCCGCGACCAAATGTCGGCCAGTCACAAATCTCGTTTCCCGCTCCAAATTTTCTTATCTAAATTTAATCAGCCTTAATATTTAAATCATCTCCCAGCTTAAACCCGCTGTCTTTATTTAAGCTTTCTATGTTTATTCATGCCGATAATGCACTTTTTAGCGTAAGCGAGTGTAAATTTTCTTTTTTTGCACCCTTTAAAAGGCGCCTTTTTTTGAATGGGTTTTTATTCCCGCAGCTTTGCACCGTGTGCGAGCATGTACTCACTGTTTTGGTGATAATTTATAAAAGTCCATATATATCAACTTCTAATGCTGCATTAGATCAGCTGCTTATTACTCTTAATTCACATTTAGTGCATGCATGCGCGATATTAGAGCATATTTATTCAAAAATAATTAAAAATTACTGCGTTTTTGCTTTAGAATGCGCGCCCTTTACGGCATAGATTCTGCTACGGATCATGCTGAAAACACTGATGCACGTACCCAACAATAAAATTAACGGGTACTAGATAGAAGCCCCGCCAGGAGAAAACACAAGCATGCACTATAAAGGCAGCACCTTCGGGTACTCTTTGGTTGCCGGCGCTGTATTTACTGCTTTAAGTAGCAGTGCAGTTGTCGCCCAGGAAGTTACTGTAGATGAAAAACAAGTAGAAACAATTGAAGTTACTGCAACCCGCCGAAGCGGCACTTTGCAGGAAGTTCCAATTAATATCTCCGCCATAACATCGGACGTGTTGGCCCAACAAAATATTGAAGACCTTGACTCAGTAGCTCGCTGGGTACCAGGCTTGACCGTCACCGATCAGGGTGGTCGAAACGATTCTCCTATTATCGTGCGAGGCTTAAATACAAACTCATCTGGCCCAGGTTCAGATGGTGGTACGGTAGCTACTTATTTTGGTGAAATTCCGCTTTTTCTTAACATGCGTTTACTTGATGTAGATCGTGTTGAAGTTCTCATTGGGCCGCAAGGCACCTTATATGGTGCTGGTACGCTTGGTGGTGCCATTCGCTATATTCCAAAAGCAGTAGATCTAGATTTTACTACTGCTGAAATTACCGGTGACGTGTTCACTATGGAAGAAAGTGATTCATTAGGTGGCGAAGGAAGTTTCGTATTCAACGCGCCTATTATTGAAGGTGAATTGGGTGTTCGTGCATCACTTAATTACTTCAATAATCCGGGGTTTATTGATTACAATTACGTTGTGCAAGAAGGTGGTGTTTCACTGCCCGATCCTGATTGGACCGACAGCACGGCTATTAGCGAAAACTTACGCCAAGTAGAAGATGCTAACGGTGAAGACACGCTAACCGGTCGCGTAGCAGTTCGTTGGTTACCCACCGACACCATTGACGCTACGCTTACTTATTTTTTCCAAACACAAGACGTAGAAGGCCGTTCAATCAGCCACTACAATGCGTTGTCTGATGAAAACGGGTTAAGTGCGTTAGTCGGTAAATACGAGTCGGCTTATCGTTACGAAGAGCCTCGTGAGAAAGAAGATTCATTATTAAGCTTAGAAGTAAAAGCCGATCTTGGTTTTGCTGAATTGGTGTCTGCTACGGGCTATTCGAAGTTCGAATCAGACGGTCAACGAGACCAAACTGACCTGCTTATTCGCTTAGACTACAGTTACGAAGAATTCCCGGCGTTTTCTTCTTACACGGAAGAGCTAACAGAGCGCTCTACGCTGACGCAAGAAGTGCGCTTAGTGTCGCTAGACGATGGTCCACTATCGTGGATTGTGGGTGGATTCTATTACGACACTGACAGTGAAGGCACCAGCAAAGAATTCACGCCTAATTACGATGTTTACTTGATTGAAGTGGCGGGCGTTGAAGGTAACTATCGCCCAGATGGGCTTGAGTATTTTTCAGCTGACGAAGTGGAAGTAACCGAAATGGCACTATTCGGTGAAC
Organism: uncultured Alteromonas sp.; assembly: GCF_963976965.1. Lineage (NCBI taxonomy): Bacteria > Pseudomonadati > Pseudomonadota > Gammaproteobacteria > Alteromonadales > Alteromonadaceae > Alteromonas > uncultured Alteromonas sp. Next base: position 59,960 of record NZ_CAXBMP010000005.1, on the reverse strand, counting down.
TAACGTACGAAATTAGTGATAAATGGGATGCTACCATCGGTTTACGAGCTTATGAGTATGAAGTTGATGCTCGCTCGGGAGTGGACTTCCCGCTAGCCAATTCAGTTTTCGGTGGCGAGCCTTCGGACGCTATCAACTTGGAACTGACAGAAGCTCCTGTGGAAGAAGATAATGGAACTCTGTTTAAACTAAATACAAGCTATAAATTCACTTCTGATACCATGGCTTATGCGACGATTAGCGAAGGTTTTCGAGTTGGTGGCGCTAATGGTGCACCAGCGTGCCCAGACGATGTTGATGACTTAAATAACCAAATAGTATGTGCGTTGCCAGAAGAGCAAACTTATAGTGCAGATACCACGACTAACTACGAGCTGGGAATAAAAACTAACTTCTTTAATAACAAGCTTCAAGTTAACACCGCTCTGTTCTACGTAGATTGGGACGATCCTCAAGTACAAGGAGCTACCGTAAATGGCCAGCAACCCATTACCGTTAATGCAGAAGGTGCAGCTTCTAAAGGTGCAGAGTTATCGTTGCGTGGTCGCGCAAACGACTACTTAACCATGTATGCCACGTATGCTCATACGAAAGCAGAGCTAACCGCTGATACGCCGTTTTTGTTTACTGCCCAAGGTGAAGAAGGTAGTGAACTACAGGATTTTTACGACGGTAAAGATGGCGATCGTTTGCCAGGTTCAGCCGAGCATCAATTTTCATTTGGTATGACATACAGCCAAGAAGTGTTTGGCGATAAGATGTTAGACGTGAACTATGGTATCACTGCACAAAGTGATGTTTATACTACGGTGGGTTTACGCCAGGACGGTGAAGCGTTACCCGGTTACGCTATTAGTAACTTGAATGCGCGAATTTCATCTGAAACGTGGTCCGTAACCTTGTACATCGACAACTTGTTCGACAAGTATGCGTTTGTGTCTACACGACGTACTGTGAGCGATATTGGTGAAGGTTTATATGATAGTGTGCTTCAACCAAATGGTACTGAATTAAGTCGTAACTATGGCCATTACATACTTACGCCACGTACAGTAGGTCTGAAGTTCAACTACAAGTTTGATATGTAGTAGTATTACCAATAGTACTTAATAAGGCACTCCATGGAGTGCCTTTTTTTCAGGTTTATGATTATTAACGTTAGCAATAAATAGCAACGAAAAAACAATTACCACAAACAGTATCGACGAACCGCTATGACATACAAAAATGATAGATAAACAACAGCTTTTCGATGTGGCTTCCACAGCCATTAGCAAAAGGGACTATACGTCAGCACACAAAGCCTGCGTGCATGTTATTCAGACTTTTGGTGATGACCCCCATGCTTATTTTCTTCTGGGTATCATCCATATCGAAATAGGACAAATTAACAAAGCGGTTAAGTTGTTAGAAAAGTCGAATGGTTTAGAAACCAGAGCGCTTACTTATGCCTATTTAGCCAAATGCTTTGCACTGATTGGCGATCTTAACCTTGCCCAAGCCGCCGCTAAACACGCCCCACCAACGTCACTTACCCGAGCGCTTGATTTAGATACCGTTGGGGTAGCGTTAAGCAGAGTAGGCGATCACGAAGGGGCACTTTCTTACTTCAAGCGTGCGTTATCAATTAATAATGACAATCCACAGTTTCATTATAACTATGGCGTCAGTAGTAAGTTCGCCGGTAGTTTTACTCAAGCCAGAGACCACTTCGAGCAAGCTATTTCACTGAATCCCAATTTTTATCAGGCGCATTTTGCGCTGTCTGATTTAGGGGGGATCACAGCTGAGAAAAATCATATCAATCGTTTGCTGGACGCATCACGCACGTGTGAAAATCATGTCGAAGGACGACTACATATTGGCCATGCACTAGCAAAAGAATATGAAGCATTAGGGCAATACGATGAGGCTTTTGAAGCACTACAGCACGCCAAATCGCCTAAGCAGAAGGCTAGTCAAGACGCCTTGGCTGATTATGAAATTTTATTCGATTATCTACAGCAGCAGGCGAATAGCCCGTGTGGAAGCGCTAATAAGAACTTGATTAAAAGTATTCAAGCACATGGCGCCCAAGACAGCTCGCCAATTTTTGTAATAGGTATGCCCCGCTCTGGCACTACCTTGGTAGAGCGTATTTTAAGCCACCATAGTCAAGTGGCTTCAGGCGGTGAACTGCAAGATTTTGGGGTGGCAGTAAAATCGCTGGCCAACACGTCCTCACAACATGTACTTGATTTAGACACCCTAAAAGCAGCGGAAAACCTTAATATGCAAGAAATTGGAGAGTGCTACCTAGCGCGAACCGCGTATCTTAAGCAAGACGGGCAACGTCTAGTCGACAAGCTGCCGTTTAATTTCTTTTATGTTGATCTTATTCGTCGTGCTTTACCGAATGCCAAAATCATTTGCTTGATGCGTGACCCTATGGATACCTGTGTGGGCAATTATCGCCAACTATTTTCTATTCATAGCCCTTACTACGCTTATGCTTATGATTTGAATGTCGTCGGGCGTTTTTACTTACGATTTAAAAAGGTAATGGAAGCGTGGGCGCAGAAATTTCCTGACAACGTGTATATCCAACCTTATGAAGCATTGGCGGTAAACCCTAATGAAGAAGTCCCCAAGTTACTTTCGTTTTGTAATTTAAGTTGGGAAGAGCAGTGTCTACATGTAGAGCGGAACACCTTGCCAGTATCTACCGCGAGTAAAGTTCAAGTTCGAGAAGCGATTAATACCCGTTCGATTGGTCGCTGGAGACATTATGAAGCACACACGCTTACCCTCCAAAAATTGTTAGGGTATTGTTAAAACTACTTGCATCCTTTGCGGTGGCAGCATAACCTCACTGGTCTAACCAGAAGAAGTGTATTTCAGAGAGAAAATTATGTCCGTACCAAACCCGTTGCGCAACTTTGCGAAAAAAGCCAATACCTATCCAACTTGGCTACGTCAACGCATGCTGACGTGGATGTTCCGCTACAAAGTGAAACTAACGGGCACGGTCAGTATCGATATTCTGGAAACCGATTTAAAGTCGGTAACGTTTCGCCAAAAAAACTACAAGAAAGCGCAAAACCATATTGGCAGTGTGCATGCGGCTGCAATGGCATTGCTAGCGGAGTCTTCTACGGGCTTCGTAGTTGGGGTTAACTTACCTGGCGACAAACTACCGCTTATCAAAGAAATGAATTTTAAATATGTGAAGCGCGCACAGGGTGATATGCATGCAGTAGCGCACCTTACCGATGAACAAATAGCGTTAATGCAAACTCAAGAGAAAGGCGAAGTTACGGTAGCGGTTAAAGTAACCGATGCTCAAGGTATCGAGCCGGTTTTGTGTGAAATGATTTGGGCTTGGGTGCCTAAAAGCAGAAAGTAGTACCTGTATTTAAAAAATAGGCCGAGTACTCACGATTACCATGTGTGCGTTGCCTGTGTAACGCGCATGTTCTATCTAAGCATTTTACAGTTTTATTAAGTTTTCTCTTATCTCGTTTTTCAGTTTGACAGCATTCTTAATCCCAACTATCTAATTATCAGTGTAATGAGCCAAGCGACACAGATGCGCGGCTAATGGGTCCTCATCGGCGCACGATGGGGAGTATGATAATAGCTATAAAGGCTGAGATAAGGGGTCATATGACAACGTTATCCAGAGAGAAACTGATTAACCGTCCGTTTGCAGATAAAAAGCACTACCCATATGGCTTCGCTCGCTCCGGTGACTTTTCAATTTCTGAAAGCAAGTTATTGCAAGCCCATGGTAGTTTGTTTGCAGCCTTAGTAGATGGCAAGATTGAACCTAGTTCTGATGTTGAAATTAACTATCTTAATGCTGCGTTAGGGCAATGTGAGCCACAAACACCTCAGGCAAAAGCTTGGGTCAAATATCAAACCCGAATCAACCGGCCCAAAGCGGCCAGTATTTATGGTTCAAAGCGAGTAGTAACCGAAGATACAGACGATACTGTCGAAATAGATGACGATAATGACCTTGAAATAAATATAGATGACGATTAATTGTTAAATTATTGTGAAGCTCATCCTAATATTAGCTATTAATTTCATCGCATCAAAAGATTCATCCTAATTATCTTGAATATTGGGATATATATCTCACTTTTGTGCGGTTTGGTGTTTTATCTTCCTACTTCCTTCGTTATAGTCCGCTCATCGTCAACATTCGCTGACAATACACCAAACCGATACAGGAGAGAGAACTGTGAAAATGATGTCGGGCGCTGCCATGGTGGTAGAAGCGCTAAAAGATGTAGGAGTAACACATGTGTTCGGCTACCCAGGTGGTGCCGTACTAGACATTTATGACGCTTTATATGCGCAAGAAGATGTCGAACATGTCCTCGTGCGTCATGAACAGGCAGCCGCTCATATGGCGGATGGTTATGCACGTTCAACTGGCAAAACCGGCACAGTCCTCGTCACTTCAGGCCCTGGCGCAACCAATACCATCACCGGTATTGCTACCGCTTATATGGATTCAATTCCAATGGTTGTATTGTCTGGGCAAGTACCTTCAATGCATATTGGTGAAGATGCCTTCCAAGAAACTGATATGGTAGGGTGTTCTCGTCCAATCGTAAAACACAGCTTTCTAGTAAAGCGCGCGGTAGATATTCCAGAAGCCATTGCGAAAGCGTATTACATTGCAAATACGGGTCGCCCTGGCCCAGTGGTAGTCGATTTACCAAAAGACATTGTTAATGTTGCTGAAGATCACCCTTACGTGTTCCCAACCGATGTGACAATGCGTTCGTATAACCCAACCGAGCGTGGGCATACAAAGCAAATTAAGAAAGCCGTCGCTTCTTTGGTAAAAGCCGAACGTCCAGTACTTTATGTTGGTGGTGGCGCGGTTACATCTGAAGCGTCGTCACGAGTTATCGAATTAGCTGAAAAGTTAAATGCACCAGTTACCTGTACGTTAATGGGGCTAGGTGCCATGCCAGGCACACACGAGCAGTTCGTGGGTATGCTAGGTATGCACGGCACACTTGAAGCAAACAAAACCATGCATAATGCTGATTGCATTATTGCCTTGGGTGCACGTTTCGATGATCGCGTTACTAACAACGTAGCGAAATTCTGTCCGCATGCCGATATTATTCATGTGGATATCGACCCGGCGTCTATCTCTAAAACCATTAACGCGCATATTCCGGTAGTTGGCTCAGTCGATAAAGTACTCGACCAAATTTTAGAACAGCTTGTTAATAAAGACTTGTCTGGTCAAAAAGAGAAGTTAGCGGATTGGTGGCAACAAATTACCCAGTGGCGCTCTCGTGAATGTTTGAACTACGAGCAAGGCGATACGGTAATTAAGCCACAGCAAGTTATCCAGTCCATTTACAAGCACACCAATGGTGAAGCTTATGTAAGTTCTGATGTTGGTCAACATCAAATGTTCGCTGCCTTATATTATCCATTTGATAAACCTCGCCAGTGGATTAACTCAGGTGGCTTAGGCACCATGGGCTTTGGTTTACCTGCAGCGATGGGCGTACAGTTTGCACACCCTGAGTCTACCTCGGTAGTGGTAACGGGTGACGGTAGTATTCAAATGAATATTCAGGAACTATCTACCTGTTTGCAGTACAACTTGCCGATTAAAATCATTACCTTGAACAACCGCGCATTAGGCATGGTTCGTCAGTGGCAAGATATGATTTACAAAGGTCGTCACTCGCATTCCTATATGGACTCAATGCCAGATTTTGTGAAGCTTGCAGAGTCTTATGGCCATGTAGGTATCAAAGTAGATAAATTAGATGAATTAGATGCAGCGATGGAGAAATGTTTCAGTCTTAAAGACCGCCTTGTGTTTATGGACATAGCGGTAGATCAGAACGAGCACGTATATCCAATGCAAATTAAGTTTGGCGCTATGGATGATATGCGCTTAAGTAAGACGGAGCGTACCTAATGAAACGTATAATTTCTGTATTAATGGAAAACGCACCTGGCGCGTTATCTCGTATCGTAGGTGTTTTTTCACAGCGTGGTTACAACGTAGACTCTCTTTGTGTAGCCCCTACTGACGATGGCAGCTTATCTCGCCTTACCATCATTACCCATGGTGATGATAAAGTCATTGAGCAGATTACTAAGCAAGTGAATAAGCTTATTGATGTGCTTAAAGTGGTGGATTTAACTGAAGGCACTCATATTGAGCGTGAGTTGATGCTAATTAAAGTGGCGACTCGCACTGAATCAGTACGTGCTGAAGTAAAGCGCAATAGTGATATTTTCCGTGGGCGCATCTTAGATGTTCATGCGAATAACTACACCATTGAAATTACGGGCACTACCGACAAACTAGACGCTTTTGCGGCTACCATGGCCCAATGTGCGGAAGTGATTGAATCATCACGCACAGGCGTGTGTGGTTTAGCAAGAGGCGAGCGCGCGTTACGCCCTTAACGGGTGAAAATTAACGTGCAAAGCGAAGCACATAAAGCGCCAAAGAAATGAAAAAGGGCGAGTAACGAGAGTTACTCGCCTTTTCCGTAATAAGCTTCTAAGCGAAGTGCCATACCATAAGACGGCGAGAAGTCCTCACTTCGAAGCCATAATACAAATGGTTCTACCTCGAAATAAAGCCATTCTCTTATTGGATTGCTGCGCCAACGTAAACCTGTGTACACCTCTTCTACTTGATAGGTAGGTTTATTCAAGCCTTCCACCATAAAGCTATAAACCAAAGCATTGTGGTTGTTGATAGGGTACAAGTGTTGTATCTCGTGTCGCCACAACCAGTCGTTGCTATTGTCTCGAAAATAAAAGCGGTTGTTTAACCGAGTGACGTTGTTGTTACTACTAACATGCTGGATAGAGGTGCCTAACTCTGCGCCAAATTGATCCCGCGTGTATTGATATATTTCAGTGTCGTAAAGCATGGCCCAATGGGAGTTAAATGCATAGGCATCACGGTAACGAGCTTTTACATAGAGCTGATCCCGTCTTCCTGCACCAACACGAAATGAATAGTGAGAGTTTATATTGGGGCGAAACCGCAGCGAAATGGTCGTATTGTCTTGTCTTCCCAGTGAGGGAGAACGCGCCGCTTTTATCGTATCGCTTTGGGTTTCATCTTCGTTGTCACTTAATAGCAAGTCTACGCGATTTTCGAGGTGGGGGAGTGAAACACGAATACGAAAACGAAGATCGGTTTCTGCGATATCTCTGGTTCTAGGCTCCCAGCTAAGTTGAATTCTCCCTTCTGCTTTCGCCTTTCCTTTGGCTTGTGAACCATCGGAGAACAAGCCATCGAACTTACTTACGGTAAAGTCCATAGAGTCGGTGAAGCTGCGTTGCCACACATCAAACCATTGCATAGGCTGGTGAGGTTCAACATTGTTTTGTGCATTATTCACTACCTCATGGGTAGGAATAGGCTGGTTATCACTCTGGTCAGTAAGCAATAAACACAATGAGACTGCTAAACACAACATAACAACCCAAACTCCCTCTAACGATTACTCGGTGAAATGATATCCGTATCAGTTAATTACCATCAGGATGCTTGTTGTGATAATAAACGTCAACGATTATTCATCCACGTAAATATTCACGTGAAAGCTAGCGCTTTGGGTGGCATACTGTCCTTACTGTTGTATCGGAGATTATTTTTATGGGCGGTATTGGAATCTGGCAGTTACTCATTATCTTAGTAATTGTAGTTTTACTTTTTGGCACAAAACGTTTGAAAGGGATTGGCACCGACTTAGGTGGCGCAATCAAAGGCTTCAAAAAAGCAGTAACTGAAAACGAACAAGATGCCGATTTCGAGCAGAAGAAGCAGGTAGAAGACAATGATACTGCTGACACTGTTTCAACGAAAACGCAGAGCGACGTTAAAGAAAAATCCTGATGTTTGACATTGGCTTTTGGGAGCTATTGGTAATTGGTGTGATGGCCTTGTTGATACTAGGTCCAGAACGTTTGCCAGGTGCCATGCGGTCCACCATTAACACTATTCGAAGTGTACGAAATACAGCAACGGGCTTTAAGCAAGAAGTTGAGCATCAGTTGCGCGTGCACGAATTACACGAAAACCTGAAGAAAGCTGAGCAGCAAGGCTTGAAAGATCTCTCGCCAGAGCTTGAACAAAGTGTTGATGAGCTTAAAAAAGCGGCTGAGTCGGTTCAGGAACCATATAAAAAACAGTAAATGTCTGACGCAAACAATTTAATATCTCATTTAATTGAGCTTCGTAGCCGCATCCTAAAAGCACTGTTAAGTGTGCTGGTGGTATTTTTGTGTTTGGCGTACTTTTCGCAAGACCTCTATCAATGGCTCGCGTTGCCGTTGCTGGATTCTATGCCAGAAAACGCTAGCATGATTGCTACCGATGTTGCCTCACCTTTTTTCGCACCGTTTAAACTTACGCTGGTGTTGTCATTCTTTATCGCTATTCCCTATGTACTTTACCAAGTATGGGGCTTTGTTGCGCCGGGGCTTTATCGTAACGAGAAAAAGCTTGTTGCGCCGCTTCTACTCTCAAGTACTTTATTGTTCTATGCGGGCATGGCCTTTGCGTATTTTGTGGTATTTCCTATCGCATTTGCGTTCTTTAATAGTGTGGCACCAGAAGGTGTTACGGTCAGTACCGACATCTCTAGTTATCTTAATTTTGTATTGAAACTCTTCTTTGCTTTTGGGGTCTCATTTGAAATTCCCATTGCCATTATCTTACTGTGCTGGACAGGGGTAACCGATGCAAAGTCACTTCGAGCAAAACGCCCCTATGTAGTAGTTGGTGCGTTCGTGGTGGGCATGTTACTTACGCCACCAGATATTATTTCTCAAACGCTCTTAGCTATTCCTATGTGGATACTGTTTGAAATAGGTGTCGTGGTAGGCAGTTTGTATGCGGGTAAAGGCCGCCGGAATAGCGACGAAGAAACTGGCACTGAAATCGAATAACAATTAAGTAGAACAAAGGATTTACTATGAACAAACGTGCATTATTACTACTAGTAAGTGTGCTCCCTTTTAGTGCCTTTTTAGCACAAGCGGAAACCGTAGGCGAGGCACTAGCTAAGTGCAGCGAGACTAAGAATAGCCTTCAACGTTTAGTGTGTTATGACCGCGTAGAAAAGCAAGTAAACCGCCTCTCAGGTACTCAGGCGGGTATACCCGCAGCAATACCTAGCAATACACCGACTGTTGCCTCTGAACGTCGCCGCGAAGCACCGGTAACCAAAACCCCAGCGCCTAAAGACGAACAGTTTGGTTTAGAGCACAAAGTAAAAACCGAAACCTTAGCCGACACATTCGCAGGTAAGGTAACTAAGATTAAGAAAACCGCTCGGGGTAAGCTCATTTTAACCTTTGATAACGGTTCGGTTTGGCAGCAAACTACAGATACCACGTTGAAAGTAAAAGAGGGTGAAACCGTGCTCATTGAGCGTGGATTATTAGGTGCTTTCTATTTGAAAAAAGAAGGGCTTAACAAACGCATGAAAGTAAAACGTGTAAAATAATATGCCCTGGTTTGACGCTGGCGTTAATCTATTAGATCGCAGATTTAATCCTCAAGAGATTATTTCAAATGCTCTGGACGCCGGTGTTTCCAAGCTGTGTATCATTACCACTCACCCTAATGAGTGGGATGCGGCAGCAGCACTTCATCAGCAGTTCCCGCAGATATGCAGCTATACCTTAGGCATACACCCCCATAATGCTAAAGATGTCGTTGATAGTGATTACGCGCGATTAAGAAGCATGGCAAAAGAGCCTGGCGTAGTGGCAGTGGGCGAGTGTGGCTTAGATTTTAATCGCAACTTTTCTCCCCAAGATGTTCAAATAAGTGTGTTCGAGGCCCAATTAGCGTTGGCGGTAGAATTGAACTTGCCAGTGTATCTTCACGAGCGAGATGCGTTTGAACAACAAGTGTCCTGTCTGCAAAAGGTGCTGCCGTCTCTTAGCGGCGGTATTGCCCATTGTTTTACAGGCGATACCAAGCAGCTTACTACGTATTTAGACATGGGGCTGTATATTGGCATTACCGGCTGGGCATGCGATGAAAAGCGCGGAGAAGCCCTTCGTAGCGCCATTCCAACCATTCCCTTAGAACGTATCATTTTAGAAACTGATGCCCCTTACTTATTCCCCAAAACCCTACGTCCAAGAAAACGTAACAACGAGCCTGCGCTATTACCCCATATTGGTGAACAAATTAGCGAACTAATGCAGGTTGCCCCTGATAAATTGCGAGATAGCAGTTATGCTAATACTTGTCGTTTATTTTGTATCAGTGATTAATGGTAATGCACATAAATCGTCAAGAGGTTCGCAATTACGATCTTTATCTCTTCATTATTACCGTTATTGCGGTATCGATTTTTGCGTTTGTTGCACTGAGTGTAGTACCCGAGCGAACCACAAATAGCCGAATTTCTCAGTTAGCCTTTATTAGCGATCCCGAGGAGCGGTTAACTTTTGAAACAGTACTTGATAACACCGCGGATAACTCCCCAGAACGGTGGACGCCAACGCTGTCGCCAGTTAATTTAGGAATGAGCAGCGACGTACATTGGTTTTCTTTTGTTGTCACGCCTGATAGTTCCCTCGCAGTAAGTTACCTTTTCGAGATTGACTATGCTTTGCTAGATAGTGTGGAAGTTGCGGTTTACCCGCCGTCATCAAGTTCACCCGTTGTGCGTTACCACGCGGGAGATAACCTCGCCTTTGATGTACGTCCCATCGCAAATAATACGCCGCTATTTTCCTTGCCCTTAAGTGCTAAACCGCAAACCGTAGTGGTTCGCGTTGAATCTAGCGGCACTATTCGCATGCCCATCGCGGTATGGGAAGAAAAAGAATTTATAGAATACGCAGCAAGCCAAAATCTAGCGTTAGGGCTGTTTTTCGGCTTCTTATGTGCCATGGCCATAAGCAATATTTTCTTATTTTTTACTACCAAAAATCGCTCGTTTTTATTCTATACCGGCTATGCACTGAGCTTAGGCTTAACCTTGGCTTCATTGCAGGGGTTGGGGTATGCCTATTTATGGCCTGAACAGGTATGGTTGCAGGGTAAGGCGGTACTCATTTTTGGTAATGCGACGATTTTGTTTGCCGTACTGTTTTCCCGGCATTTACTGCCTATTGCTGAATTTAGCCCTTTGGTCGATAAAATTTCCAAGGTAGCAGCGTGGGCATTTGGGATCTGTATATTAACGAGTACATTGCTGCCTTACCCATTCGCGATAAAGCTGTATTTAGTTATGTTGACGATAATTGTGTTTGTAGCAATGTACACAGGTGGTTGGCTATCTTTTAAAGGCGTGGCGATTGCTCGATATTTCTCTGTGGCGTGGCTATTTTTATTGGTTAGCGGCTTTGTTGTTAGCCTAGATAGCGTGAATATAATTAATTTAGGTATTTCTACGAGTTATTTACTTATTATCGCTGGCACCGTCGAAACAGTGATTTTAGCCCTTATTTTGGCAATTAATTATAGCCACAGTTACGATGAACTCATTACCACGCAAGCGTTTGCCCTTGAACAAGAGCAGCAGGCGAGTAAGGCAAAAGAAGATTTACTAGCAGTGCAAAAGCGTTACCAAGATGACTTAGAATACAAAGTTGAAGAGCGAACGTTAGAGCTTGAAATTACCTTGCGTGAGCTGTCTGAAGTTAACCAAGAATTAGAGCGCCTAACGGCAATCGATCCGCTTACTGGTATTAATAATCGTCGTCACTTTGATAAAAAGTTAAAATCAGAAGGCAGAAGGAGTCGACGCGAGCAAACACCTTTGTCTATTGCAGTCATTGATATTGACCATTTTAAACGTATTAATGATAAGTACGGACATGCTGGCGGAGATGCTTGTCTTATCCATATAACAGGTATTATTCAAAGTATGCTGCTTCGTTTATCCGATGATTTATGTCGAATAGGCGGGGAGGAATTTGCGCTTATTCTCCCGAATACCGACAGCGATGGCGCCTATCATGTGGTAGAAGCGATTCGCGATCGTATCGAAAAATCTCCCATCACGTTCGATGGAGAAGCAATACAACTAACCATAAGTGCAGGGCTGGCCACCAGTGTTATCACGGATGAAGATCATGCTGCAGCGTTGCTTCGGTTGGCTGATGAGCAGCTTTATGCTGCGAAAGAATCAGGACGAAACAAAGTACTCTTTAAACCGATTTCAGGATAATTTATGAATGCTTCATTCCCGGCTCGTCGTATGCGACGCCTTCGTGCCAAAGATGCACTGCGAGATTTAGTTGCCGAGCAACATCTTACTACCAACGATCTTATTTACCCTGTATTCGTTCTTCCTGGCACTGGCCAGCGTGAAGAAGTGCCTTCAATGCCAGGGGTAGAGCGTCTATCTATCGATTTATTATTAGAAGAAACGGCAAAATGGGTAGCGCTTGGTATTCGTACGCTAGCCCTGTTTCCTGTTACTCCTATGTCACTTAAAACTGAGTGTGCCAAAGAAGCGTTTAATCCAGATGGCCTTGCACAAACGGCTATGCGTGCATTAAAAGCACATTTTCCTGATGTGATGTTAATGTCAGATATCGCATTAGACCCCTTTACGTCTCACGGGCAAGATGGCTTGGTGGATGAGGCCGGTTACGTGATGAATGATGTGACTATCGATGTGTTAGTCAAACAAGCATTGTCACATGCAGAAGCAGGCGCAGATATTGTGGCACCTTCTGACATGATGGATGGACGTATTGGGGTTATTCGTGATGCACTTGAACGCGAGGGGTTTATTAACACCTGCATTATGGCGTATTCAGCAAAATACGCATCTGCTTATTATGGACCATTTCGCGACGCTGTCGGCTCTTCAGCGAACATAAAAGGCGGTGATAAGAAAACCTATCAAATGGATCCTGCTAACAGCGACGAAGCCATACACGAAATTGCCTTAGACGTGCAAGAAGGTGCTGATATGGTGATGGTGAAGCCAGGTATGCCCTATTTAGACATTGTGCGCCGTTGCAAAGACGAGTTAAAGGTACCTACCTTTGCGTATCAAGTCAGCGGCGAATATGCCATGCATCAAGCGGCATTTGCGAATGGTTGGCTAAACGAAGAGGCGGTAATTCTAGAATCTTTATTGGCTTTCAAACGCGCTGGCGCAGACGGCATTCTTACTTACTTCGCCCCTAAAGCGGCAGCACTTCTCGCTGGCAACTAGCGCAGCGACCGAAAAGCAAAGAGAAAAGCGAATAGAGAAATAAAGAGAAAAGCGAATAGAGAAATAAAGAGAAAAGCATATAGGCCAATAGGCCAGTTGCTAAAAAAAAGGGATGCGACTTAATGTCGCATCCCTTTTTTATTCTTGGTTCTTTATTGCACCGGCTATTTACAGACGAGTTCCCAGCCTGCTTTGTGCTGTAACCAGCTTTCATTGGCCAATTCAGCGTTAATCAACGGGTGAGCTTTCAGCCAGCCATCAGGGAAGGAGATTTCCCATTTATCACCCTCGCAGACTAAGTCTACATGGGGAATATGCTTGTTTTGTCTTCGTAAACACAGCACCACAGAAATACGTAATAGCCTAAGCAAACCCTGTAACATAGGTTGAGAGTCATCATGGTAATTGCTAAAAGCATCAGTGGGGATGGTTAAACGATGATGGGCAACAAGGTCGCGAATAGCCGCTCGCTGCAAGCGTGTGAAGCCTGGCAAGTCAATAAAAGACAGAATGTAAGCGCCATGCTCATGATGCTTTTTATACTCTATATGCAAGCCGGTTTCATGAAGAAGTGCCGCTGCACCTAAAATAGCTTCGGTATCAAGGTGACAAATATTTTGCTGTGAACATAACTGTGAACACAGCTGGGTTGCTACACTTTTAACTGAATTCGCTTGTGCTTTATCGATATGGTAACGCGCCATCGTCTGGTTTAGCGTTTGATCGCGACGGTCATTCTCCTGCATGTTATCTAACATGCCATAAATAAGCCCTTCACGAAGGGCGCCACCAGAAATATTCATATTTTGAATGGCTAAGGCTTCGAATAAACTAATTAAAATGGCTAAGCCAGAAGGAAAAATGGCCTTGCGATTTTCTTCTAAACCTTTAATGTTAAGCTGGTTAATTTCACCACATTCAACACATTGTTTTTCTAGGTGATAAAGGTAATCTAGTCGTATTGAATCGCTAATGCCTTGCGCCACCAGTATTTCAGTGATGGCCTGTGGAGTACCAGAGGCACCTAAGCAATTTTCCCAATCAAAACAAAGAAAGGCGTCCGCTTCGGGTAAAAGTAATGCTTTCGCCGCTTGCTTGGCATTTTCGAAGTTTTCAGCAGTGACTTTTCCGCCATCAAAATAGCGTTCCATAAAGGTCACGCAGCCCATATCTAAACTTTTTAAGTGGATGGGTTGCATGTCGTTGCCAATAACAATTTCAGTACTGGCACCGCCTATATCTATCACTAAGCTATTACCTTGATTCGCAGAGGTATAGGCTACGCCAAGATAAATCTGGCGCGCTTCTTCTTCACCGCTTATCACGTTGAGCTTATGCTTGAGAATTTGTTCGGCTTTCCCAATAAACACTTGGGCGTTAGTCGCAAGGCGTAAGGTAGCGGTAGCCACTACCTTAATATTTGAGGGAGGAATATCTTGTAACCGTTCGGAAAAGGTTTGCAGGCACTGCCAACCACGCTCCATGCTCATTTCATCTAGTGCAAAGTCGTCATTCAACCCTGCCGCTAAACGTACTTTCTGTTTCACCTTACCAATGATCTGAACGCTACCATTAACTACGTGAACAATGACCATGTGAAAGCTATTAGAGCCTAAGTCTACAGCGGCGTAATACTCGCCATAGCTTTCAGAGTCGTGTTGAAGTTCTGCCTGCATATTGTCTCGAATGTTAGTTACTATTTCCGCGGTTAGACGGCTTACCTCTATTTCCACCACTGTTGCCACGACCTTTACCGTTGCCGCGTCGAGACGAGTTTCTCGTGTTTGGTGTGCGTCTGCGTCTTGGTTTAGGCGCATTTACATCATCAAGCAAAGCACTCGCATCGTAATCAGTAACAGGAATAGCATGTTGAATATATTTTTCAATATCTGGCAAGTTCATCGCGTATTTTTCGCACGCAAAACTTATTGCTATTCCACTTTGACCAGCGCGACCGGTTCGACCAATTCGGTGAACGTAGTCTTCTGCATCATCAGGTAAGTCATAGTTAAACACATGGGTGACAGAATCAATATGTAAGCCACGTGCGGCAACATCCGTAGCCACTAAAATGTCTAGCTTACCTTTGGTAAAGTCTTCCAAAATACCCAAGCGTTTTTTCTGTGGTACATCGCCGCTTAACAAGCCCACACGGTGGCCATCGGCGGTAAGCCAGTCGGTCACGCGCTCACAACTGTATTTGGTGTTAGCAAACACAATAGCTTTATCTGGCCATTCTTCTTCAAATAGCGAAAGAAGCAGCAGCATCTTGTCATCATCTGAAGGGTAGAACAGCTCTTGCGAGACCCGTGTCGCCGTCGTTTGCTCTGGCGCAACTTGAACGTGAGTTGGGTTGTTCATGTGTTCGTAAGCGAGTTCTTGAACGCGATAACTAAGTGTAGCTGAAAACAGCATGCTTAGGCGTTCAGTAGCAGGCGGTAGGCGACGGAACAAAAAGCGGATATCTTTAATAAAGCCTAAATCGAACATGCGATCGGCTTCATCAAGTACGGCAACTTGAATATTATTCAAGGTAAACACGTTCTGTTTATAATAATCCAGAATGCGTCCTGTCGTACCAATAATGATATCTACCCCTTCTTCTAGGGTTTCCCGTTGACTTTGGTAACCTTCGCCCCCATAAATCAATCCAAGCGATAAACCGGTATGCTCACTGAGCAGTTTGGCATCGTTGAAAATCTGAACGGCTAACTCTCTCGTCGGTGCCATTATGATGGCTCGAGGTCCTTTTGATTTGCTGTTCTCGTCATTATCTGCTTTGCTTAGCAAATAGTGAAAAGTAGCAACCAAGAAGGCAATAGTTTTACCTGTACCCGTTTGAGCTTGTCCGGCAATATCTAAGCCTTCAAGCAACGGAGGCAGAGATAACGCCTGTATTGGTGTACAATTATTAAAATTTGCCGCCGTTAAGGCGTCAACAACCTTGCTATTAATCGGCAGGTCGGAAAAATGAGTATCAGTTAAGTGAGTAGGCATAGCTTATAGCTTATCAGTGCTTGCATTAAAAACGGTTTCTATATAACACTTATGGTAGAGCTGAAACAAATCAGCGACCGACCAAAAATGGAGAAAAGAATGAGCGACAAAATTATCCAGTTATCTGACGATAAATTCGAAGCAGATGTTATCAATGCTGAAGGTCCTGTACTGGTTGACTTTTGGGCCGAATGGTGTGGCCCCTGTAAAATGATCGCGCCAATCTTAGAAGAAGTTGCGAACGAGTTTGAAGGCAAGTTAACAGTTGGCAAGTTGAATGTCGATGAAAATAACGAAACTCCACCTAAATATGGTATTCGTGGTATTCCTACATTACTACTTTTCAAAAACGGTAACGTGGCGGCAACGAAAGTAGGTGCGTTATCTAAAACTCAGTTAGCTGAGTTCTTAAACGAAAACCTTTAGTAAAATAGAGTAGTACAGAAAAAACCGGTGGCCGAGCTACCGGTTTTTTATTTTCACGTGAAAATAAGTAGTTACAACGCCTACAACAGTGTGAATACAAGTTATTTAACAATTGACGAGTAAAACGCTGGACGTTGATTAATTTTAGTGCTAACTTTTCCTTAGCGCTCACCCGAGCAGCATTCTGCTTAGCCTCTATTCAGGCATAATCAAATCAAAAATTAGAACAGAGTGACTACCAGTCCTGTAAGCAAACCCCAAGCACAAAGACCCACCAGTATGAATTTAACAGAATTAAAGAACAAACCGATTAGCGAATTAGTCGCCATGTCCGAAGAAATGGGCCTGGAAAATATGGCTCGCGCTAGAAAACAAGACATCATATTCTCGATACTGAAATCGCATGCGAAAGGCGGCGAAGATATTTTCGGTGACGGGGTTCTGGAAATTTTACAGGACGGTTTTGGTTTCTTGCGGTCAGCAGACTCTTCGTATTTAGCAGGGCCTGATGATATTTACGTATCACCAAGCCAAATTCGTCGATTTAACTTACGAACCGGCGACACTATCGCAGGAAAAATTCGTCCTCCGAAAGACAGTGAGCGTTATTTCGCATTACTTAAAATTCGTGAAGTAAACTTTGATAAACCAGAGAACTCACGAAACAAAATTTTATTTGAAAACCTCACACCTTTACACGCAAACGATCGCTTGCGTATGGAGCGTGGTAATGGCTCAACCGAAGATATCACGGCTCGTGTACTTGATTTAGCGTCGCCAATCGGAAGAGGTCAGCGTGGTCTTATTGTTGCGCCGCCAAAGGCAGGTAAAACATTACTACTGCAAAATATTGCCCAGTCTATCGCAGCCAATCACCCAGAATGTGAATTGATGGTATTGCTTATCGACGAACGTCCAGAAGAAGTAACAGAAATGCATCGCCTGGTACAAGGTGAAGTGGTTGCTTCAACGTTCGATGAACCTGCAAGCCGTCACGTTCAGGTAGCTGAAATGGTTATCGAAAAAGCGAAGCGCCTGGTTGAGCACAAAAAAGATGTGGTTATCTTACTTGACTCAATTACTCGTTTGGCACGTGCTTACAACACGGTTATCCCATCATCAGGTAAAGTACTTACCGGTGGTGTTGATGCCAATGCACTGCATAAGCCTAAGCGTTTCTTTGGTGCTGCACGTAACGTTGAAGAAGGTGGTAGCTTAACTATTATCGCTACAGCGCTTATCGATACTGGCTCTAAAATGGATGAAGTTATCTATGAAGAGTTTAAAGGTACCGGTAACATGGAATTACACTTAAATCGTAAGATTGCTGAAAAGCGTGTATTCCCAGCTATCGACTTCAACCGTTCAGGTACCCGTCGTGAAGAGCTATTAACGTCACAAGAAGAACTACAGAAAATGTGGATCTTACGCAAAATTGTGCACGAGATGTCAGAGATTGATGCCATAGAGTTCCTTATTAATAAGCTCGCTATGACTAAGACTAACGATGAGTTCTTCAACGCAATGAAGCGTCAAAAGAGCTAACCCGTTTTTATAGAAAAAGCGCCTAAGGGCGCTTTTTTTGTGTCCGAATTTCACTACCCACTTAATCGAAATAATTCTTATTATACTTCTGTCTAATGTTCACTGCCCATTAAATAGGTTAGTTTTAAAAGTCACACCGCAATTGGTACTCGTATTTTTTAGCTACCAGATAGTTTATTCTGGCGTTTTACTCTACAACGGAATAGATGTTATGTATCGAAAGTTAATCTCGCTCGCAATGGCAAGTTGTGCCACTTTTGCCTTTGCACAAGTCGATGTTGATGCATTGGCTACGGAAGTAGAAACAGACGTTATTGAATGGCGCCACCACTTTCACGAATTCCCTGAGCTTTCTAATCGCGAATTTAACACCGCAAAATACGTAGCTAACTACCTAACATCGCTAGGCCTAGAAGTTGAAACGGGTGTGGCCAGCACTGGCGTAGTTGCAATACTCGATAGCGGCAAACCAGGCCCTGTAGTTGCACTTCGTGCAGATATGGACGGCTTACCGGTTAAAGAACAGGGTGATTTGTCCTACCGTTCTACGCAAATGGGTGAATATAACGGCCAAGAAGTGCCTGTTATGCATGCATGTGGGCACGATACGCACATGGCCATGCTAATGGGGGCGGCAAAAATACTGACCAGTATTAAAGGCGAACTTAAAGGTAAAGTGAAGTTTATCTTTCAACCTGCTGAAGAAGGCGCCCCTGCTGGTGAAACCGGCGGTGCTGAAGTCATGGTTAAACAAGGGGTACTTAAAAACCCTGATGTAGACGTTATCTTCGGGTTACATATTAGTTCGAACACTGATGTAGGCACAGTGCGCTACAATTCTGGTGGCACCATGGCTGCGGTAGACCCGTTCAAAATTGTTATTCATGGTAAGCAAGCCCATGGCGCATACCCGTGGAAAAGTGTCGACCCAGTGGTCACTGCGGCGCAAATGATCATGTCTATTCAAACCATTGTTAGTCGTGAACTTAAGCTTATTGACGATGCAGCAGTGGTTTCTATTGGCTCAATTCATGGTGGAAACCGCTCTAACATCATTCCCAATGAAGTAGAGATGGTAGGCACCATTCGCACACTAAATAAAGCGGCCCGTGAACATATTTACGAATCGCTTCCGCGAAAAGTGAACGCTATCGCCGAGAGCATGGGCGCAAAAGCGGAACTTACGCTTCCTTTAGATTACTACTACCCCATTACCTATAACGATCCCGCACTTACGCAAGCCATGGTACCAACCATGCAACGCACCGCAGGGGCTGAAAATGCTATCGTTTCAAAGCCGGTTACCGGTGCTGAAGACTTTTCCTTTTTCCAAGAAAAAGTACCAGGTTTGTACGTTTGGGTAGGTGGTAAGCCTCTAGATGTTTCCGAGCAAGATAGCCCTGCTCACCACACACCTGAATTTTACGTAGACGATTCGGGTATGAAGTTAGGCGTGAAACTACTGACTAACTTTACGTTAGATTACATGGCGCAACATTAATCATGGTGATGCCAGTGGGGGGCGTTGTTGTACGATAAACATCGGTGGTCGTTATCTCTGGTATTACACCTGTTACTTGTAGTGGTTGTGGGTATTGCATTAAATGCAGTGCCTGCGCCATTTGATAGCAGCGGTATCGCTGTATTCGGGGTAGGGGTTGGCGTATACGCCGCACTACGGTTCCCTCCTATAGTCGCAATTCCTATTGCGTTAATTATCTGCGTCCCCTTATGGCTAACTCACGGCAGTATTGTGGGTAAAGAAAGCCTGTCTTTACTGCCTATCGTAGTAAGTTTATTTGGATATAAAAAATCCCTGAGCCGAGTCATTAAAGTTGGTGCTGGTTTTTGGTCACTTATTTTCCTCCCCATTTTATTATTAGAGCACGCGCTTTACGAAGCCGACCAGCCAACGATGATGTTTTCTGGCGTGCTTGTTACTTGGGTAAGTGGCGTGTTTGGGCTTATCTCTGGGCATTTTGTCTTTCTAGCGAATAAAGGGCTTAAACACACTAATACAGGTTCAAAAGAAAAAGTTTCACTGCATTTCCTGTTCAGTTATTTCTTCTCAGGTTGTTTTTTTGCCGCCTCCATGGCGGTGGTGTATTTATCTGTGGCACTTTATCAAGACGATCAAGAAGCACAAATTATTCGCTACATGCAACAACGTGTCGCGGTATTAGAGCAACAACTATCCGATTTTATTGGGCAACACCAAAAAGCGATAGCGGTTGCCTCGCAGTCACTTTCTACGCCCTATGCAATTGAAAAATTAGAAGAGGCTAGCAACAATCAACTTTCAGTTTTAGCCGCGCACTATCCTGAATTCATCACTTTCTTAGTGGCTGATGAAAGTGGGAATATAACCCATTCCTACCCACCTGGGCTGCTAAATAAAGCACAGGTAGCTGGGGCTGCAAATGTGGCTTATCGGCCTTATTTTTCTCAGGCAATGGAAATGGGCGGGCCGTATCTTTCTAACGTTTTCCAAGGCCAAGGGTTTGGAAACGACGCCATTGTCGCCATGTCTTCACCTATTATTAATGAGTATGGCGTACCTGTTGGTATCGTGGAGGGCTCATTATCTTTACGCAGCTTCTCTTCAGTAGATGCCCTTAATCTCGATGGGTTTTCGCTTTTGCTCGAAGATGCAAAGGGCGAGGTTATTTACGCATCATCAGAGCTAGGCTTAAAACCACTGAACAAAGCACCTTCGTATTTGTGCGAAGGTGAGTGTGATATAAAAATTGAAGACGGACCGCTCAATAAGGAGTGGTTGAGGCTGCAAGGTCAGCTGCCTACTGCAAATTGGCAGGTTAGCTATTACTACGATTATCGACGTTTGTTGTCGGTAATGAGTGAGTATTTGTTGACTGATTTATTGTTGCTACTTGTCTTGTCTGTATTTGGTACATTTATGGGCTCTGTGGTGGCACGAATGATTGAGTCTCCTATTCGCGGGCTTATACGTTATATTGCCAATTTTACGCCCTCAGAAGTGCGTAGAGAGCCTAACTTGGTGGGGAGTACGTTGCATATACAGGAACTCGCTTCACTTAATGACGAGTTCAGCAGCTTAGAAGGGCGCCTAGTTGATGCATTTAAAGCCCTTGAATTTGCCCGCGTTAAAGAACAAACGTTGAACGTAGAGCTTGCTGAGTTTAACCATAGCTTAGAAAATAAGATAGAAGAGAAAACGCGACATTTAGCTAAGGCGCTCGAAGAAGCAAAAGCGGCGAGCGTGGCTAAAACCCAATTCTTAGCCAATATGAGCCATGAAATACGTACCCCAATGAACGGCATTATTGGATCGTGTGAATTAATGATGGAATTACCCTTACCTAGCGGGGCACGGCATAGAACGGAAACGATTTCGACTTCTGCCAGCCGCCTATTAATGATCCTTGATAGCATCTTAGATTGGTCAAAAATTGAATCTGGTAAAATGTTGCTAGATAAGCGTAGTATTTCCGTCGCGCAAACTATCGATGCATGTAGTGTGCTATATGAGCGAAGTGCTAGTAAGAAGGGCATTTCGATTAACGTTAATATTGATGAAAGTGTGCCAAAAGCGGTCATTACTGATGGTGGTAAGCTTAGTCAAATCATTAATAACCTGGTCAGTAATGCAATTAAGTTTACTCACCAAGGCATCATTTTGGTTGAGGCCAAGTACAGACAGGGCGAGCTCTCTTGTTCGGTTACTGATTCGGGCATTGGCATATCTGCACAAAAAGTAGAGAGTATATTCGACCAATTTGAACAGGCTGATGCCACTATAACCCGAGATTATGGTGGAACTGGATTGGGCTTAGCCATCACAAAAGGCTTAGTGGAGCTACTTGGTGGCAGTATTTCAGTTGATAGCAATGAAGGCACGGGAACCACGTTTTGTTTTAGTTTTCCGTGTGAGAAAGGCGAAGCGCAAGAAGCTTCCTCCAATTTAAAAGTACAGTCTTTACCAAGTACATTACGGGTATTGCTTGCTGAAGACAACGATGTAAATGCCGATATTGTAATGGATATGCTTGGCTCTGTTGGCGTTAAGCGCTTCAGGGCTAAAAACGGTATGGAAGCGATTGAAGCCGCAAAGCGTCATGCGTTTGATGTCATTTTGATGGATTACCAAATGCCCGTTATGGACGGGCTGACTGCCTCGAAACACATTCGCCAACAAGCTAAAAATAAAGACAAAGTAATCATTATCGCACTAACGGCAAATGCTTATGCAGATGATAAAGCGGCATGTTTAGCCGCGGGTATGAATGCACATTTAAGCAAGCCAATTAGGAAGCAGGTATTAATCGACAGTATTGCCCGTGAGCTTGCTCGCGTTTGAGGCTATCTTACCTTCATTGTTAACCGGTTTATTGCCTACGAAATACAATACAATGTAACCCAAGATTGCTGATACAACTGACCCGGCCAAAATACCTACTCGCTCATCAAAAATCTGATTAATACCGGTTTCTTCAAAAGCCAAACCACCAATAAATAAGCTCATGGTAAAGCCCACACCACACAGCAGTGCACACCCGTAAATATGTTTTAAGTTAAGGTCATCAGGCAAGGTCGCTAGCTTGAGTTTAATCATCAGATAACAAAAACCAAATACACCAACCTGCTTACCGAGTACTAGGCCTAAAAATATGCCAAAAGTAACGGGGTGGAAAATACCCTCGGGGCTAATATTACCGAAGCTTATTCCTGCATTAGCGAAAGCAAAAAGGGGTAAAATGGCGAAACTTACCGTGCTATTCAAGCTATGTTCTAAGCGCGTAACCGGTGAATAGGTTTCATCCCTACTATCTCGCATAGGGATAAAAGCCGCTAATATCACACCTGCTAGCGTAGCATGCACCCCAGATTTGAGCATGGCTACCCACAATATAATACCTACCATCATATAGGCGGGAATATCCACTACATTTCGTCTGTTCATTTGCCACAACAGCAGTAAGCACGCCGCTGCCACTAACAGCGCCCCCATAGTGATGTGGTTAGTATAGAAAAGCGCAATTATCACAATAGCGCCAATATCATCAATAATGGCTAAGGTGACTAAGAAAATCTTAAGGCTAGTGGGTACTCGACTTCCTAATAACGCCAAAATACCCAATGCAAAGGCAATATCGGTTGCCGCTGGAATTGCCCAACCGGCAATGGCCACAGGGTTATCCCAGTTAATGCCTACGTAAATCAGAGCAGGTAAAAGCATGCCACCAATCGCACCGGTGGCAGGTAAAACAATGTCTTTAGGGTTTGATAGCTCGCCTTCACATATTTCACGTTTTAGCTCTAACCCAACATGAAAGAAGAAAACGGCCATAAAGCCGTCGTTAATCCATAACAATAAGGGTTTATCAATTGCCCACGTGCCCGCTGAAATTTGCACTGGAAGGCTAATTAATTGGTCGTATAGGTGATTAAGAGGGGAGTTAGCAATGATAAGTGCCAGTACAGTAGCAATCATCAGTAAAATGCCAGGCGCGGCTTCTCGATTGAGAAAATCTGATACTACAACCTGTACTTCTTTAATCGCGTCATCAATTACGTCTGTTTGATGTGCTTTCGACATTATCGATACCTCCGTTTACCTTAGCCTTATGAAGGCCCACAACCAGCCAAGTGAAAAAGGTAGTCATAAAGAATACCAAGTGGCACTGGAAGGATTAACTATTTGTAATTATATAGGGGTTTTACGAAAATGAAGGCCTTGCCAGATCACTTACGGCTAATATGTGGGATTTGTTGGCGAATTAGGCTACAATCGCGGGCTTTTCCGGTTATCCAATTTACCTATCTCAGAGGATTTCTAGATGGCAAAAGTCGCAATAGTTATGGGCTCGACCTCAGACTGGCCCACCATGCAACAAGCAGCAAAAATGCTGAAGTCGTTTGGTGTTGAATTCGACGCAAAAGTGGTGTCAGCACACAGAACGCCAAACTTGTTGGTTGAATTTGCCGAAGGGGCAGCAGATGAAGGCTTTAGTGCCATTATTGCTGGCGCAGGTGGTGCAGCACACTTACCGGGAATGATTGCTGCGCACACGCACTTGCCAGTATTCGGTTGTCCAGTAAAGTCTAAAGCATTAAGTGGTCTTGATTCCCTGTTATCAATTGTACAAATGCCCAAAGGCGTTGCGGTTGGCACATTAGCCATCGGCGAAGCGGGTGCAGCCAATGCAGGTTTGCTAGCGGCGCAAGTGGTGGCATTGCAAGATACGAATGTGCGCGATGCGGTTATTACCTTTCGAAAGCAGCAGACTGAAACAGTATTGGCTTCTAGCAATACTTTGGAGCTTGACGAATGAGAGTAGTCGTTTACGGTGCAGGCCAATTGGCGCAAATGATGTATTTGGCGGGCAGTCCGCTTGGCATTGAAGTGCAGGCTGTCGACGTAAACAACGATACTGTCGTGCACCCTGTAAGTAAAAGCCCTTTAGATACTTCCTTAGATCAAGCCTTAGAAGGTGCTGATGCACTCACGGTAGAATTTGAGCACGTGCCAGAGCACCTGCTTGAAGAAGCTACCAAAACGGGTAAGTTAATGCCCAGCATTGAAAGCATTTTAGTCGGTGCTGATAGAGTGCGAGAGAAAGCATTGCTTGAGGGCATGAAGGTCGCTAACAGTGCGCACCGCATTGTGACTCACCTAGAACAGCTTGATGAATGCATTGAAACGCTTGGTGAAAAGCTCATTCTAAAATCCAGTCGTGATGGCTACGATGGTTACGGCCAATGGCGATTAGCCAATAAAGAAGAGTTGCCTGAGCTTAAACGGGCTTTAGCTACCTTAAATTTAGAGAAAGTGCCTCTTGTGGTAGAGAAGATGGTGCCTTTTGAACGTGAGCTTTCATTAATTGGAGTACGAAATAAGCAGGGTGATGTGCGCACTTACCCGCTTGCTGAAAACTTACATTATCAAGGCCAACTTCATGTGTCGGTTGCCCCTGCTACCCACGTGGACGAAGCACTTCAAGCCAAAGCGCACGATATTTTCGTGAAACTGGCTGAAGGCATGGACTATGTCGGCGTGTTAGCGGTGGAATTATTTCAGTGTGGTGATGAACTCCTGGTTAATGAACTTGCGCCAAGAGTGCATAATTCTGGTCATTGGAGTCAATCGGGAGCAGTAACCAGTCAATTTGAAAATCATCTTCGTGCCATTTGTGGTTTACCTTTGGGTGACACATCGGCTATTGGCCCAAGCGCAATGATTAATATTATTGGCTGCAGCAGTTTCTCAAGAGAACTTTTGAGTATTGATGGCAGTCATTTGCACTGGTATGGAAAGTCGGTGCGCGAAAAACGCAAGATGGGTCATATTAATGTGACTACTGACAACTACGCAAAATTGGGCGAAAAATTACACGATTTGAGCCAATATTTGCCGTTAGAGTACTTTCCGAAACTGATTGGCGAGGCAAAACGTTTAAAAGGTTGACAACCTTTTAATTGTGGCTATTATACGCATCCGCTGTTAACCCAGCGGGTGTGAAAAGTGTGCCGACTTAGCTCAGTTGGTAGAGCAACTGACTTGTAATCAGTAGGTCGCCAGTTCGATTCCGGCAGTCGGCACCATTCTCTCACATAAAGGTCTTCATACAATGTTTTGACCTAGTGCTTTCTAGGTTAGCTTCGTTGTTATAGTTTTTCCCTTTCGGGATATATCTCCAGATTTTCTATATTCTCTTCTTTATTAAATAAACCTACCGTACACTAGCAGCCAACTTTTTTTTGGAAGCAGCGGTATGACACCTATTACTCATTCTTTACCCTTTAAATTACTCGCCCTGTTTATGTTTGCGCTGTCGGCGTGCAGGGTTCAAGCTACGCACCCTATTTCTATTAGTGACGGTTACGCCCGCGCTACGTTTCCAATGGCACAATCTGCAGCACTTTATTTCACTTTGCATAATCAAAGCGAAACACCGACTAAAATAACGGGCGTTTCGGTCAGCAGTGATATTGCCAGCGACGCGCAAATTCATACCACCGAAATGAATGATGACATGATGCGTATGCGAGAAGTAAAAGAAGGGATAGTCATTGCGCCAAATGATTCGCTTTCCTTTGCGCCTGGCGGGTATCACGTGATGTTGTTGGGATTAGAAAAAGGTCTTGTTGAAGGCAATAGTGTGTCATTGACCTTGTCTTTTGATTCCGCCGCTGACTACATCGTAGAATTACCGGTAAAAGGAATGGATAAAGAAGCAGGTCATCAGCATCATCATTGAAGTAAATCGTCAAAGTAGATGTGTACAATCGTTAAAATTATAATCCAAATCAATATTCTTAGAGTATCATTAAGGTAACATTTGAATGGTATTTCCAATTCTAAATTAGTGAATTAGTTGCTAACCCAAGGAGAGATATATGAGCAAGATTGATATCGGCATTTCAGAAGAAGATCGTAATGCAGTGGCTGAAGGCCTTAAAAAACTATTAGCAGATTCTTACACGCTTTACCTACAAACCCATAACTTCCATTGGAATGTAGAAGGTCCACAATTTAGACAACTACATTTGATGTTTGAAGAGCAATACACAGAGCTTGCAGAAGCCGTAGATGAAATTGCTGAACGTATTCGTACACTGGGTGTTTCGGCGCCAGGTACTTACAAATCATTCGCTGAATTAAGCGCAATTGATGAAGTGGAAGGTGTACCTGAAGCATCAGAAATGGTGGCGTTACTTACCCATGGTCATGAGCAAGTAGTTAAAACATCACGTGATTCACTTAAGTTAGCGCAAGACGCAGATGACGAGTCTTCTGCTGCACTTATTGGCGATCGTATGCGCGTTCACGAAAAGTCTGCTTGGATGCTTCGCGCAATGTTGGCAAAATAAGTCGGAATATACTTCACGGCGGAAAAATTATGACACGCACTATGATTAACGTGCTGTCTGTTTGTACATTAACGCTGGCTGGGGCAACTCAGCCAGCGTTTTCGCAACAAGCAGACGCTAAAACACCGACAGATGAAAATCTTGTTGTTACTGAATTAGCACAAGGGTTAGTTCACCCTTGGGGGATGACCTTCCTCCCTAACGGTGACATGCTGATTACCGAGCGCGAGGGCGGTATTAGGCGCCTAAGTCAATCCGGTGAACTATCGCCACGCTTATCAAATGTGCCTAAGGTAGAAGCGAACAACCAAGGCGGTATGTTAGATATTGCTATCGACCCTGAGTTTGAAGCTAACAACACGGTTTACTTTTGTTTCAGCCAACCTGGCGAGGGTGGAAGTGGCAGCAGTGTTGCCAAAGCAACACTAAGCGGTAATGCGCTGGTAAATGTAGAAACTATCTTTAGTGCCGCGCCACTTATTGATAATGGCTTTCATTTTGGTTGTCGCTTAGCGTTTGATGCGAACAAGCAATTGTTTATCACCCTGGGCGACCGTTATAAATATATGAAGGAAGCGCAAAATACCGATAACCATTTCGGTACTATTGTGCGAATTAACCGCGATGGCAGTGTGCCTAGCGATAACCCTTTTACTGACGGTAAAGCGCCTGAAATTTATAGTTACGGCCACCGAAATGTTCAAGGCATTACCATTCACCCAGAAACGGGTGAAGTATGGGCAATGGAACACGGGCCAAAGGGCGGTGATGAAGTTAACCTGCTGTCGAAAGGTGCAAACTACGGTTGGCCGGTCATTACCTATGGTATTGATTACAGCGGCGACATTATCAGTGATAAAACGCATATGGATGGCATGGAACAACCAGTACTTTACTGGGACCCTTCTATTGCACCAAGCGGTATGACGTTCTACCAAGGTGACTTGTTTCCACAGTGGAACGGAGATTTGTTGGTAGGCTCGTTAAAGTTCACTCACTTACGACGTATCGAGATGGATGGCGGTAAGCCTGGTGAGCAGCATGAATATGTGCGTGACAATCAAGCCCGTATTCGTGATGTAGAAGTTGGGCCTAACGGCGCTATCTATCTGCTAACCGATGCCACCAACGGCAAAGTGTTAAAGCTTACCCCTGCCAAGTAAATGAGTGGCGTAGCCTTATTTTTGCCGTGTTGAAAACGGCTAAATACTGAGACTATGATTTCAAAAGCCAGCGTACTGGGTGTCACTTCACTGCGTGCGTCTGGCTCTTTTGTTTTTTTGTACTGAAAAGGTGGTAGGGTTTTACCGTCGTTAAGCGCTAAGACTTACTTTACCTATTAGAATGTCTTTAAACATCACCCAGTCTCCCAGCAGGCTATAAAGCGGGTGGCGAAAAGTCGCAGGCCTATTTTTCTCATAAAAGAAATGCCCCACCCACGCAAAGCCGTAGCCTACTACTGGGATCAGCCATAACAATGCGAAGTTACTCGTAATTAAGCTGCTGGCGATGACACCTAACACTAACCAAGAACCAACAAAGTGTAATTTTCTGCAGGTTACATTGGCATGTTCTGCAAGGTAATAAGGATAGAACTCGCTAAAAGATTGAAATTGAGTTTGAACGTTTGACTCGGTAGCCATGACGTAGCCCTCCAGTGAGTATCGTTATGCGTGAGTTAACAACAAATTAACACGCCAGCCAAGGTAAGTATGTCGTGAATACGACATTGTTGCCGATTTTTTGTAGCGGTTGTTTTTTGCTATCAGTTACCCCATATTCATTGTCAGAAAATAAATGTTTTAAAAGGCCCACGTTATGGACAATCTTGTTGCGAACAATGCGGCAACTATCGTTGATATCACTGTTGAAAATTTTCAGCAAGTTATCTTAGAAGCATCACAAGAAAAGCTAGTGCTTATTGATTTTTGGGCAGACTGGTGTGAGCCATGTAAAGATTTACTGCCTATCTTAGAAAAGATAGCAGGAGAGTATGCCGAACACCTTATTCTTGCCAAAGTAGACTGTGAAACGCAGCAGGAAGTTGCAGGCCAATTTGGTATCCGTAGTTTGCCGACCGTAATGGTAGTGCAAAACGGTCAACCTGTAGATGGCTTTGCGGGTGTGCAACCCGAAGCGCAAATTCGTGAGATGCTAGCTAAGTATCTGCCTAATCCAGAAGATGATTTTCTTGCGGCGGCAGGACAAGCTATTCAACGGGGCGACTATGTAGAAGGCTTATCGAATGCGAAACAAGTTTTAGAGATGAGCCCTGACAACATCAATGCCAAGTATATGGTTATTGATTGCTACATTGAGACAGGGTCGATAACACAGGCTAAAGCCATGTTGGACGAGATTAAGTTAGTCGATCAAGATGCGCGTTATAATACCCTTAACGGTAAAATAGAACTTGCTGAACAGGCAGCTGATACACCTGAAATTCGCCAATTGCAGGCGTCGGTAGCGGCTAATCCAGATGACTTACAACTTAAAGTGGATTTGGCTGTGCAGTTACACCAAGCTAATAAATCGGAAGAGGCGTTATCCTTGTTGCTCAGCGTACTTAAAAAAGAGCTAGGCTTTGGGGATGCACGTAAAATAATGCTGGATATGATTAATGCATTAACCGACGGTGATGCGCTCAAATCTGAATATAGACGCAAGGTCTACAGCTTGCTTTATTAACATTGAATGTAAGGGCGCTTATGTGCCCTTACGTTTTGGCTATAGGTGAAAAGCCTTCTTTGTCTAGCCAATTAAGCGCCGAGAAGTAATGCTGAAAGTAGTTTCTTTCATAGCCTTGAAGATTAAAGTCTCTTTCTTTGGCAGGGTGGGTATATTCTAGCTGCGCGCGCTTTACCATGCCGGTGTCTAACACATAGGCAGAGCGTCGTAGCCCTTTAGTAATGCTATATTTAATAGCGTCAATGACGACTTGTTGTGTATCTGGCGTAGACAATACCCATCTGCGGCCATCTAGAATGGCGCCCCATGGTTTATCTTCGAACCTGTCCACTAGGTCATGCATTTCTTCAGAAAAGGCTTCAGCGGTTTTTAAATTCCACGCACCCGTAGCAAACACTTCCAATACATTCCCAGAGATATCTAACGCATAGTTTCCATATTTAGGAAAACGCATGAATTTGTTTCCGTGTGATTAAGTGCAATACTTTACGTATAGCAGATGATAGATTTTTTGCACTATTTTGCGTTAAAAAAAGTGAAAAATTTCAGTAGGTTGAATATTAAATACTCAAATAACCATTAGGTTAGCAAAATAAGGTATTTATGTGTGCGTTATTCTCTGATGAGTGATTACTATGCTTACGTGATTACCTTAAGCGCCGCTAGCTGCTAGTACGCTTTATGGTATGTTACACGGTTTAGGTAACAATAATTTAAATAAAACAATGAGGTATAGAATGGACTGGCTTTGGCCCGCGCTAGCAATAGTGCTTATTGTAGAGGGAATTGGCCCTTTGTTATTTCCTACGCGCTGGCGCTTATATTTATTGCAAATAAGTCAGATGCCGACCAATCAATTACGCCAAACCGGCGGTGTTTTAGTTGTCATCGGTGTGGTTTGCCTTTTTTACTTGTCTTAATAAGCTCGAATGCGTAACTAAAAATAGCTCTAATATACAGATGGTTAGCGAGGTTCAGACTAATAAAGTCCATAAATCTGCAATAACTGGCGTATTTTTGCGCATAAAACAGATGATAAAGGGTATGAAATTTTGGTAGAATCCCCGCCTAATTTTCTTACACAATATGATTCATGGCAAAGAACGTTGTGGTACTCGGCACTCAATGGGGTGACGAGGGTAAAGGCAAAGTAGTAGACCTACTTACTGATCGAGCAAAATTTGTGGTTCGCTATCAAGGCGGTCACAATGCAGGTCATACTCTAGTAATCGACGGTGAAAAAACCGTTCTTCACTTAATCCCATCAGGCATTCTGCGTGACAACGTTACCTGCATTATTGGTAACGGCGTAGTACTCAGCCCTGACGCTCTGATGACTGAAATGACTATGCTTGAAGAGCGTGGTGTTCCAGTTCGTGAGCGTTTGAAAATCAGTGAAGCATGCCCGCTTATTCTTCCTTATCACATTGCTTTAGATGTGGCGCGTGAAAAAGCCCGTGGTGCTAAAGCAATTGGTACTACTGGCCGTGGTATTGGTCCAGCGTACGAAGATAAAGTGGCTCGCCGTGGTTTGCGCGTTGGCGATTTATTCAATGCAGAAGACTTTGCAGCTAAGCTCAAAGAAGTACTTGATGTACACAACTTCACATTGACTAAATACTACGGTGAAGAAGCGGTCGATTTTGATGAAACCTTAAAAGGTGCCATGGCCGTTGCTGACATCCTTAAAGCGATGGTGGTTGATGTTACCGACGAACTAGATAAAGCCCACAAAGCGGGTTTGCCAATCATGTTCGAAGGTGCGCAAGGTACATTACTTGATATCGACCACGGTACGTATCCTTATGTAACGTCTTCTAATACTACTGTTGGCGGCGTAGCCACCGGCGCTGGTTTTGGTCCGTTAAAGTTAGATTATGTATTGGGTATTGTTAAGGCATACACCACACGTGTAGGTTCTGGCCCATTCCCTACCGAGCTTGATTGCGAAGTGGGTAATCATTTAGGTGTTAAAGGTCATGAGTTCGGCGCGACTACCGGTCGTAAACGCCGTACTGGTTGGTTCGATGCCGTGGCAATGAAACGTGCGGTACAAATCAACTCGATTACCGGTTTCTGCTTAACGAAGCTAGACGTGCTTGACGGCCTTGAAACTTTACAAATCTGTATCGGTTATAAAGATGCAGACGGTAACGTAAAAGACGTGCCTCCAATGGCGGCTGACGGTTACGATAAAGTCACCCCAGTGTATGAAGAAATGCCAGGTTGGAGCGACAACACGTATGGTGTCACTACGTTTGCGGGCTTACCACAAGCTGCGAAAAATTATATTCAGCGCCTAGAGCACCTTACCGGTGTTCCAGTAGATATCGTTTCTACCGGGCCTGATCGAAACGAGACGATTGTTTTACGTAACCCATACGACGCGTAAACTAACCCGTCTAGTTAGACACTTTAAAAGCCCGGTACTTATTTTTAAGTACCGGGCTTTTTCGTGTAGGCAGTCAACTGATATTCAGGTAATAATTAAACATCAATTAACAAAATAATTGGGTTGTGTTTTATCGCCCTCATTACTATAAGATGAATAACAGCTTATCCGATTGCCCCTGAACCTGAATTTAAATCCCAGCAGGTCAACAGTCTTCATATGTAGGTGGAATGTATTATGTCTAATCAACCAACGCTTCACGCCGTAGAACCCAGCATTTGCTTTCTTGATACGGTGGCCTCGCTTCAAACTAGTTTTAAATCTGGCAAAACCCACTCACTAGAATGGCGTAAGAGTCAATTAGACGCGCTAAAGCGCCTGCTGATTGAAAATGAGAAAGATATTCTACATGCACTTCATCAAGATTTAGGCAAAAGTGAAAGTGAAGCCTACGTGGCTGAACATGGCTTTTTGCTAACGGATATTAAGCATACCCTAAAGCATTTAAATAAATGGATGCAGCCTCGAAAGGTATCCACCCCACTTATTGCGTGGCCGGGTAAAAGCTTTCAGCAACCAGAACCTTTGGGTACAGTGCTTATCATAGGCGCGTGGAACTACCCCCTTCAGTTGTTGCTAGCGCCTTACATTGCAGCACTAGCAGCGGGTAATTGCGCGGTGTTAAAGCCGTCTGAGCTGGCCGTTGAAACCTCAACGATTGTGGCAAAACTCATCCCCCAGTACATGGATACTTCATGTGTAGAAGTCATTGAAGGCGGGAAGGAAGAATCGTCGGCATTACTTGCGTGTAAATGGGATCATATTTTTTATACTGGCGGAGAAGCAGTTGGCAAAATTGTCATGTCTGCAGCCGCTAGGCATTTAACCCCTGTTACGTTAGAACTTGGCGGTAAAAGCCCTTGTATTGTTGATAGCAGCACCAACTTGAAAATTACCGCGCGTCGAATCGTTTGGGGTAAGTGGATGAATGCCGGGCAAACCTGTATTGCGCCCGACTACGTGCTAGTAGTGAAAGGTTTTGAACAAAAGCTAATAGACGCCATTAAAAAAGAGCTCAAATCTCAGTTTGGTAAAAACCCATTTTCTTCAGATGATTATGGCAACATTATTAATACTCGCCACTTGCATCGCCTTCAAGGATATCTAGATGGTGTAAATGTGGTTTACGGTGGCGATATTAACGAAGCGCGACCTGCCATGACACCCACCTTGGTGCTCGACCCCGCGAAAGACAGCGCTATTATGCAAGAAGAGATATTCGGACCTATTTTACCCATAGTGCCTGTTGCCTCTATCGACGAAGCTATCGGTTTTATCAACGATAGGCCAAAACCACTAGCGCTTTATGCGTTCAGCGACGACGATAAAGTACTTAATAGTATTATTGATAAAACCAGCTCTGGCAGTGTGTGTACTAACGATACGATGATATTTATGACTAACCCAGAACTTCCCTTTGGTGGGGTGGGTAATAGCGGCATGGGCAGTTATCACGGCCAAGCAGGGTTTGATACTTTTAGTCATGTCAAAACCGTAATGAAGCGGGCTTTCGCTTTAGATGCCCCCGTACGTTATGCGCCATTTTCTAAATTCAAACTATCGTTACTAAAGAAATTTTTATAGGACGTGACCATGGCGCAGCCGTTTCATTTAGCAATACCCGTCAGTAACCTTGCCAATGCAGAGGCCTTTTACGGCGAACTATTAGGTTGTGAAAAAGGGCGCAGTGATACCCAATGGATTGATTGGAATTTCTTCGGTCATCAGTTGGTTACCCATTGCGTTGAGAAAATGCCTTCACCCCCTTCCCATAATGGGGTAGATAGCCATGCTGTGCCCGTTCCGCATTTTGGCGTGGTGCTTGAAATGTCTCAATGGCAGGCGCTGGCTGACAAAGTAAGCGCCGCCGATATTGAATTTGTTATAGAGCCTTACATTCGATTTAAAGATCAGCCAGGCGAGCAAGCCACTATGTTCTTCATGGACTATTGCGGTAATGCGCTGGAGTTCAAAGCATTTGCCTCTATCGAACAGTTATTTGCGACTGATTAGCCTGTATTGAACCGTGAGCGCTTTCTAGGGCGAAAGCGCTACAGCAATAGCACGATTTAGCGCGCAGACACTATGCTTTTACCGCGACCACTTGCTTCAGAAGCCGCCTCTACACCTTGTGAGGTGCGCTTAATTAAATGCACATCTCCAAAGCGGCGGGCATCTATGGTGTAGCCCATGTCAGTTAATTCAGCCAATGTTGACTCGTCAAACCCCGGGTGAACACGAATAGTATCTTTAGGCAGTAATTGGTGGTGAAAGCGAGGAGCGTTAGCAGATTTTGTGGCATCAAAATCAAACAATAATGCGTTTAATAACGACTGTGCTACCGACGAAATAATGGTTGTGCCACCAGGCGAGCCGGTTGCTAAAACCACATCACCGCCTTGTGTT
Source organism: uncultured Alteromonas sp. (assembly GCF_963976965.1). Lineage (NCBI taxonomy): Bacteria > Pseudomonadati > Pseudomonadota > Gammaproteobacteria > Alteromonadales > Alteromonadaceae > Alteromonas > uncultured Alteromonas sp. Next base: position 25,394 of record NZ_CAXBMP010000005.1, on the reverse strand, counting down.
ACTAGGGTAGGTGTCATTGAAGATAGCATGCGCTTATAAGGCGAAATGGCATTCGCTTCACCGCCAACAGCACCAAAGAAATTAGGCACGCCAGGCTTAGCACTAAAATCATCCATCTCATCATTAAGCAAGAACCCTGCACCCGTTACTACCACGCCGCTACCAAAGGTAAGGTTAATAGTGGTGGTGTTGGCAATAGCATTGCCCCATTTATCCATAATAGAAAAGTGGGTGGTATCTTCACTTTCTTTCAAGCCAGGTTTAACACTTGGCGTGTCTGAAATACTATTGGGTTGAATAAGCGCAGCGCGGGCTTTGATATAATCAGGAGCAACAAGCTTAGCTACAGGGACTTCAACAAAGTCAGGATCGCCTAAGTATTCTGCTCTATCTGCAAATACGCGTTTACCAATTTCAGACATAACATGCAGGTATTCCGCGCTGTTATGATCTGGCAGTGTATGATTGCTTCCATAGCTTTCAAGCATACCAATCCACTGGGCTACCGCCACGCCGCCTGAACTTGGTGGTGGTGCTGTAACTAGTGTGAACCCTTGCCAATTCAGTTCAAGAGGTTTACGCCATACGGCTTTATAAGCCGCAAGGTCGGTGTGGTTAATTAGCCCACCGTTTTCTTGCATAAAGGAAACAATTTTCTCAGCAACCTCGCCTTGGTAAAACCCATATTGGCCATGCTGTTGAATCGCCTTTAACGTAGTGGCTAATTCAGGTTGCTTGAATATTGTATTGGCTTTAGCTTGTTCAAAGTAACTAGCAAAGTTGCTGTTTAATCCTTGTTCGCGGGTACGAGCTAAATATCGAGTGATGTTGCTAGCAAGTTTTTCAGGCACTAAAAAGCCATTTTCAGCAAGTTCAACCGCAGGTGCTACTAAGCGACTCCACGGCAAACTGCCGTATTTCTGATGGGCAGCCCACATACCGGCAACCGTGCCTGGAATACCTGCTGCTTTCGCGCCAAAAAGTGATTCGTAAGGTTTCACATCCCCCTCGTCATCCAAGTACATATCTCGGTGTGCATCAGACGGTGCCATTTCACGGTAATCAAGAAAGTCAGTGATGCCTTCAAACGCAATGGTCATAAAGCCTCCGCCGCCCACATTACCTGCTTCAGGTAAAGTCACTGCCAGCACAAACTGCGCCGTAATGGCAGCATCTACCGCATTACCGCCGTCTTCTAAAACAGCATATGCGGCGTCGGCACTAAAAGTATCGGGCATCGCGACGGCTTGCTGTTGAGTTTGCGTTACTTCAACGCCTGTTTGACTACACGCTGTCAGAATTACAAATGAGAACAGAAAAAACGTTTTCTTCAACACCGTCTAACTCCTTAAAATTGAGAAACTTAGATAAAACTTATTATCAGAATTGTGAAAAATAGACCTAGCGCAAGCTTGTCGTAATTCCCGCTAGCCAATCATAATAATGCTAGCAATAAGATAACCCACCAAAGTTAACCCGCCTGCCACAAGCGCGTAAGGAAACTGGGTTTTTACATGGGTTAATACGTCACAACCAGCGGCTAACGACGATACGGCAGTGGTGTCGGAAATAGGCGAACAGTGATCGCCAAAAATACCACCACCTAAAATAGCTGCAACTACTAACGAAGGCGGTAATCCAAGGGTTTGAATTAGTGGCACGCCAATAGGGATAAGAATGGCAAATGTGCCCCACGAGGTGCCTGTGGTAAACGACATTACCGCCCCTGCAATAAACAACATAGGTACGATGAAAACAAGGGGTAGGTATTCACCCACCACACCGGCAACAAATACGCCAGTGCCTAAGTCTTTTAAACTATTCCCTAAGGTAAGAGATAGCAGCACAATGGTGACGAGGGGAAGCAATTCCCCCATGCCTTTAAAGCCGATTTCCACGGCTTCTTTATGGGTAAAGCGTTTGTGCCAAAGTAAAAGACCATAAGCGATAGCGGTGGCAAGTGCCGTGGCATAAAGCACAGATTTACTGCCACTGCCTTCAGATAAAGTGCCATTACCGGTCCAAAACATAAAGCCCACCATGCTTAATACCATGGTAAGCAATGGCACTAACATGTAACGCGCTTTGGTGGCCGTTTCTGTTTGTTGGGGAATGTCTGTCTTCGATAGGGTTTTCTCTTCCACTGCCAATGGGCCGTGCACTTTGTCTGCAGCTATGGTGTAAGCCACAATTAGCAAGGTAAAAATAGCGTAGAAGTTAAAAAACACGCTGCCCCATAATATTGAGGCTGATGACGCTGGCAGTTCGTAGGTGTCGAGCAAGCTTAATATGAATGCACCCCAACCATTGAGTAAAATGAGTATGCATACTGGTGCGCTGGTGGAGTCGATAATATACGCTAAGCGGGCGCGGCTCATGCCGAAGCGGTCGAATAACCCTCGGGCAAAAATACCTGCCGTTAGCACACTTAAATTCGATTCTATAAATACCGCAATACCGGTAAACATAGTCAGGCTGCCAACTTGTTTCTTATTCTTAGCTACCCCTTTACCAACTAAGTAGTTAACCGTAGCCGTTACTCCGCCAGAGTCGCGAATAAATGCTAATAGCGCGCCTACTAATACAGAAAATAGAATGACTCGGGTATTACCTGGGCTGGAAGCGGTATCGACTACGCGTTCTATAGCATTTATTGGCGCAAGAAAGCTGGTGGCGGGGCTTGCAGTTAACAAAATAAGTGCTTCAGAGCACAGCACCGCTAATAGCAATGCCAAGATAACTTCTTTTTTCCAGAATACGACAATGATCGCAACCAATGGGGGGATAATTGATACCCAATCCATACTACTTTCCATACTTTATTATTGTGAAATACTGCCATTCGCTTAAAGAGCGAATATCTGAGCTTGTACGTTGATACTAAATCGAAACGTCGATGTTCGAGAATGTGAAACCATCGACTTGCTAGTAAACTGCACATCTATTAGCCATTCATATGCATTAATGTGAGCAATAGCGACTAGCGTACCGCAGAGCACACGGTTAATTCCACAGAATGACACGTATTTATTCTGTATGCATTGGTTTTTGATACTATGGCAATTATTATGCGTATCAAAGCTTAACTTATCGTTATAAGTACACCGTTAACTGTTAAAAAATCTATAATTACCTAGGATCTTATTTGCGCCTTATTCCCTCGTTAGCAACCGTTTTATCTCGCGTTTTTTTATTTAGTCTATGCATTTTACTGTTGCCTAGTACTTATGCGAACCAATCAAACCAGCATGAACAGATAAAAAAATCTCTTGGCCAAAAAATCATTCTAGATTTTCGATTCTACTGCGATGATGGCACTAGCTCGAAAGCATGTAAAAAGCCGGTAACCACGCTACCAAATGCGCTTAAAGACTTACTCATCACCCACAACATTGGTGGCGTTATCTTATTTTCTGAAAATATTAAAACCAACAAGCAGCTAATAGCGTTGAACTACGCCATGCAACAGGCCATGGCAAAAGCGAAGCTGCCACCGCTATTTATTGCTGTAGACCAAGAAGGGGGAAGAGTGGCTCGCTTACCTTCTTCTATGCTCACGCCTTTTCCCGGAAATTTGGCAATAGGGGCAAGCTACTATCAGCACGGCACGGCTTTTTCCGAAAACGTAGCGAAGGGCATTGGTAGTAGTTTGAGCTCCTTAGGGATAAATACAAATTTCGCCCCGTCCGTAGACATTAACAGTGAGCCTAAAAACCCAGTCATTAATGTACGTAGTTTTGGCGAAACACCTAGCGATGTTGCGGTACTAGGGCAATCATTTGTAGATGGCTTGCAATCAAGTGGTGTAATAAGTGCTATTAAACATTTTCCTGGTCATGGCGATACACAAACAGATAGCCACACCGGCCTGCCCAACGTCAAGCATTCAAAAGCGCAAGCGCTAAAAGGTGACCTATTACCTTTTAGCCGAATTATCAGCGGTGGAAACCCGCCAGGTATGTTGATGAGTGCGCATATCCAATACCCATCATTAGATAGCACTACCGTCAAAGACAAACAGGGAAGGGAGATGACCATTCCCGCAACTTTGTCACGAAAGATTCTCCACGATGTATTGCGAAACGAGCTGGGTTACCAAGGCGTGGTTGTTACCGATGCATTAGATATGGCGGGCATTGCTAAATACTTCTCACCAGAAGATGCCATGATAAAAGCCTATCAAGCGGGTGCCGACATTGCCTTAATGCCGTTCACCATTAGAACGCCACAAGATATCAACATGTTTGCTGCATTAATGGGCAAGGTAAGTAAGCGAATAAGCAGTGGTGAAGTGCCCTCAACACAGCTTGCAACTTCCGTACAACGCATTGCGTTGCTTAAAGCTAAATTTAGCCTGAATAGGTACGCTGAGAAAGCGCTTTCCTGGCGGGTTTCAGACGTACAGAATAATGTTAAAAAAACACGTAATATTCAAATTGAGAAAGCGCTTTCTAGGGCGGCGATCACATCACTTTATGGCGCCGAAAAACTCCCTGTTACTCAGAAAACCTGGCTGGCGTTAATGCCTGATGCGCTTAGGTGTTTAGCGCTTGAAAAAAGTTTGACTAGTATTGCGCCCACGCTGGGAATGGCTTGCCTGCCGCTTACTAAGCTGCCAAACAAAGCCACCTTCGAATATGCATTGAAGCAAGCTGACCTGTTAATCGTGGGGGATATCTCACCGCAACATGCCGTTTATGAGATGAAAGGCTTCGATAATGAAGAAGCGATGGCTTCAAGGGCACCGCTAGATGATGTGCATAGATTTACTAAATCAGCCTTGCAACAAGCTAAAAAACAAGGGCTTACCACGGTTTTAGTGCCGCTTCGTATGCCCTATATAGCTAAAGAAATGCAGCCGCACACCGATATCGCTATTGCTACATTCAGTTACAACGTAGATAGTGAGATATATAGCCCTATTTTTGATGCTCTAATAGAAACCATATTAGGCCTGAACAGACCCAACGACTATGTGCCTGTTCAGTGGAGCGGCGCATCTGAGTAGTGTTAGTGTTAGTGTTAGTGTTATAGCGCCGGCCAGTTAGTAGAAATTCAAATAATCGATGTTGCGTGTAAATTATTGATAATAAATAATTAAGTTTAGTGGTTTACAGTGATTCGTGCTAATAAACTAAAAACAAAGTAACGTAAAAATACGACGCCATACGGCGAAACACTAAGTTAAGTGTGACTTGGCAATAAGAATAAAATGGAGTTTCAGTGTGGATACAGTGGTGGCTTTTCTCATGCCTTTTATTCCGCTAGTACTAGCAATTGTACTGGTGGTATTGGGGCTAGGTGCACTTCATTACGTGCTACTTGCGCGACAATCTCACTTAACCAGTGAAGAAAAATTGCCACGCCAAGTTACTTTGTTAGTACTTACTATTGTAGGTTTGGTCGTCATCTCCATGGCACTTCCGGTGAACGAAAGTACGCGCAATCAGGTGATCGCCTTAATTGGCGTTTTGTTATCCGGTGTCATCGCGTTTTCATCTACCACCATGGTGGGAAATTTGATGGCGGGTTTGGTATTACGGGTAAATAAACCGTTCAAAGTGGGAGACTTTATTCGCGTAGAAGATTACAGCGGAAGGGTAGCTGAGATGGGCTTACTAGATACGGAAATTCAAACCGAAACTCGTGAGTTAATTGCTTTTTCAAACACCCTAATGGTGAACACACCGGTGAGAGTAACACGTGCCTCAGGTGCGATTGTCTCGGTTGATTTAAGTTTAGGATACGATATTCACCATTCAGAGGTTGAGAAGCACTTACTAACTGCAGCGGCCAATGCTGAATTAGAAGACCCTTTCGTTCAAGTGATCTCCTTAGGAGATTTCTCGGTAAGCTACCGAGTTGCAGGCTTGCTTAAAGAAGTGAAAAGCATGCTAAGTGCGCGCTCGCGATTACACAAATCGGTGCTTGATGCATTGCATAACACGGGCATTGAAATTGTCTCACCGACCTTCATGAATCAGCGGCCTCAAGTAGACGGTGTGCAAATGATTCCTCGGCAACCTGGCTCATCAAAAGAGGCAGCTGCTTCTCAGGAAGATGAGGAAACTAATCCCGAGGCCATCATTTTTGATAAAGCGGAAGAGGCTGAGCAGCACGAGAAAAATCGAGAAGGATTAGCCGAGCAAATTGTGGCTATCAGCAAGCAACTTGAGACCGCAGAGGGTGACGAAAAAGAACAGTTGAAAACACACAAAGCGACGTTAGAAAAGCGGCTGGCTGACCTCGTCGAGCAGCACCGCGATGTGTGAATAAATCACCCCACTGTGCAGGCTTAAACCAATCGCGCAGGTTGCGCTATTCGATACCCCTCTATAACAATCTTCAGGCACCTGACTGGCAAGCGGTGCCAGTGCACTTTGGTTCAAACCCGGATTAGTGAAGCCCTTAGTACCCGCAAAGCCGCAACAGGTGATGTCAGTAGGAACAATAACGTTTGAAGTACAAAGGTTCGTCAACGCGTTAATAGCAACCCCTGAATCTAGCTTAGTACTTGAACATCCAATATGAAGCATTGTAGGGGCATCTGTTTTAACCACCTTTACCCGAGGTGAAATGTACTGAAGTAAATACTTGCTAACTTCCAATATCTCTATTTTGTTGAAGTCTGAGTTGTTGGTGTTTTTTGAAGTTACGTTATAAGCACAAGCGCTGTTGTCAATGATGACAGGCCAGCGTCCTTGTTCTGAAAGTGTGTAAACTTCTTGTGTCCACGCCGCGAGTTTATCTCTCGCGGTGATTGCTTCACCTTCACTATCCCAAGGCTGGCCACAACAATGGTCTTTTGCGCTAGAGAACACCACTTCCACGTTGGCTTTTTCACACAAAGAGACCACAGCCTGAATAACACTTTTTTCATTAGCGTTGCCACCGAAAACTTTGCTTGGGCAACTTACCATGTAAACTACTTTTGAAACCGTCTGAGAAAGCGCCTCAGAAAGCGCTTTCCTAGCCATTTTCTCAGTCACTTTCCCAGCGGTATTCTCAGAACAGTTTTGCTGCCCTAAATGGGTAGGTAACTCGGCGATGTACCCAGCTTCTTTTTCAGTCGCTTTATGTGCTTCAGAAGCTGTTTCATTAGCGTGAGTAGTAGCGTTAAAATCTGGTTCGTTTTTATACTGCGAAGTATTTTTGTTATATTGCGAAGCTTGGGGAACAGCACTATGAAGCTGGGGTAAATGTAGTGCACCTGTAATAGAATTAAATGCCTTTTCGCCAATTACCCCTTTTACTTTATGGCCGATGTTTAGTGAAAAACGTGCAATTGATAACGCCTTATCGGTATGTTTAGCGGCAAGATCACTGACTAATTTGGTCGCAGAACCTCTAGTACGCTGGCCACGTATTTGTTTTATCCACTGCCCAGTATCAATGCCTACCGGACAAGCGCTAGCGCATAGCCCCGTTGCTGCACAGCTATCTACGGCTAGGTGTGAAAACGCTTCGTTAATTTCATTAACAGCCGCAGGTTCTGTCAAAGACGTTTGTCGGCGCTTTAATGCAATACGTTGACGGGGCGACAACGTATAATTAAGCGAGGGGCACTGAGGCTCACAAAAGCCGCACTCAATACAGGCATCTACCGTGTCTTGTACTGCAGGCATCGGCTTAAGGTGAGTAATATGCGCTTGAGGGTCGTCATTTAAAATAACCCCTGGGTTTAAAATACCCTTAGGATCGATAATGTCTTTTAGCGCGCGCATTAACGCCACACCTTCATCACCCCATTGTGCAGTAAGAAACGGCGCCATATTACGCCCCGTTCCATGCTCGGCCTTTAAGCTCCCCGCAAAGCGCTGTGTCACTAGCACGCTTATATCGGCCATAAAGGCCTGATAGCGGTTGATTTCATTTGGGGTATTGAAACCTTGGCTAAACACAAAGTGCACATTGCCATCGAGTGCATGACCAAAAATAATGCCGTCGTGGTAATCGTGTTTTTCGAATAAGGCGACTAACGCATTTAACCCATCGGCCAAACTTTCTAATGGAAAGGCCACGTCTTCAATAATGACCGTGGTACCAGTGGGCCTTACTGCGCCTACTGCGGGAAATAGCCCTTTTCGAATGCTCCACAAGTTTTCGATGATGTTGGGCTCTGCGGTAAAATCTTGCAGAGGCTGGCCTTGCTTCTGCTCTTGCTTATGCTCTTGTTTAGGTGGGTGCTCATATTCTTTACTTATACCCACTGTTGGCTGGGTTAAAATTTTGCGCACCGTCTTAAGCGTACTATCTAGTTCAGCCTGTGACGGGGCACCCACGTCAATAAGTAGGGCAACAGCATCTGGATTGCTAATATTGCGTTTGCTAACCACCACCTTGTCTAGCAACGGCGCAACGGCGCGCAATGCTCTGGCGTCCATCAACTCTACAGCATCTACATCACAGGCTTTTAGCGCAGGAATAACTGCACAAGCGTCTTTGAAGTTTTCAAATAAATACAACCCGGTTTCTCGCGCCCGAGGCAAAGGTACGGTGTTGTAGGTAATGTTAGCAATGAAGCCCAATGTACCTTCTGAACCAATCATTAGGTGTGTAAAAATATCTAGCGGGTTGTCATAATCAAGTAAGGCGTTGAGGCCATACCCCATAGTATTTTTAAGGCGATATTGATAGCGTACTTTTTCAGTCAATGCTGTATTCGCTAGTAGCGAGTTGCGAAGCGCAGCAAGAGAGGCTAACAATACACTATGGCTTTGCTCAAACGCGGAAATGCTTTGTGCATCAGCGGTATTGACTTCACTGCCGTCGGGCAACAATACGTGAATGTGACGCAGAGTGTGATACGAGTTGTTTTTCACCCCACAGCACATGCCCGATGCATTATTCGCTGCAATGCCGCCCACTTTACAGGCGTTAATCGAAGCCGGATCTGGCCCAATTTTTCGGCCATAGCCTGCCAATATTCGATTCGCTTTTGCGCCAATAACCCCTGGCGCTAATGATATTGCTTCGCCGTTATCTATTACCTCATACTGTTGCCAATCTGGGGTTAGCATGACCAATACCGAGTCTGTAATTGCTTGACCAGATAAACTGGTGCCCGCCGCTCGAAATGTCAGGGCAATATTTAAGCGATTTGCCATTGCTAATACGCGGCACATAACGTGAATACTCGGCACTTTTATGACTAACTTAGGAATTTTGGTGTAAAAGCTGGCGTCAGTAGCAAGGGCAATTAGCCTAGGTTTATCGCCAATAATATTTTCAGGCGCTAACCATTCACTAATGCCCGTTAAAAAGGCATGAAAGTTATCAGTTGCGTGATCCACTGCTATCTCGGTTTGAGCTTTTTCCGGCGTATTGTGGCTATTCATTTGGCGTCATCGCTTTGAAATTTACGGTTTACAACGCTGCCTTTTCCTTCGCTAGGTAATTCAGAAGCCGTTGCCGGATATAGCAAATAGGGAGCGCGAAGCTGTTTAAATGTAGCCAAGCCTTCAGCCCAGCTTGCTTGTATTTGGTTGCTGGTTTTCCCCGCGATAATGGCCTGTCGGAGTGAATCCGTTCCGGCTAACTTATCGAAAAAATCTGGGCGAGTGAAAAAGGTAATGCCTTCTTCTTTAAACTGAGCATAAGCGCTAAGTAGGATCTCAACATCTATTCCTGAAAAGGGGGCATCTACGAATAACGAAGTCTTCAGGGCAGTGTTATTGTGTTTAGGGGATGGGGCTGCTTGGTTAGCAGCTACGTCTATACTTTCATCGCCAAGCGCTACCACAGGGTGGCCGATAAGTTGAAAAGGAAGCGGTGTACCTCTTCCTACACTTACGTCCGTGCCTTCAAAAAAGCAAAGGGTGGGGTATAAGGCAATGGCAGCATCAGTAGGTAGATTCGGGCTGGGGGCAACAGGCAGAGAGTAAGGCATTTGTTTATGATAATTTGCCACGGGAATAACCGTTAACAGCGCCTGCTGCTTGGTTTGATGCGCCAGCGACTTAGATTGCTGCTGCGCTGGCTGTTTCGCATCAATGGCATCGGTCGCAATCCACTGTTCACCCACTATCATTAATGCGAGCTCGCCTAACGTCATGCCGTGCAATACAGGAATGGCGTGCATGCCTACAAACGATACATAATCAGGCTGTAAAATAGGGCCATCAGTAAAGGTGCCATTAGGGTTGGGCCTATCTAATACTATGACAGGAATATGCGCCTGAGCAGCGGCCTCCAGCACGTAATGTAAGGTACTTAAATACGTATAAAAACGCACCCCTACATCTTGAATGTCGAACACCAAAATATCGGTATTGGCTAACATGTCGTCCGTTGGCTTTTTCGTTTTACCGTAAAGGGAGTGAATAGGAAGACCCGTTTTAGCATCAACATCGTTATCTATTTTTTCACCCGCTCCCGCCTTGCCGCGAAAGCCATGTTCGGGCGACATAATACTCACCACATTGATATCACGACTTAGCAACGCGTCGACTAAGTGAATAGGCTCCAACGAACTGTTTTTTACACCCGAGCTTTTTATCGTTGAGTTTTTTATAATCGAGCTTTGGTTAACTACCAGTGTGACTCGTTTGCCTTCAAGTAAAGGCAAGTATTCTTCAAATTGCGCTGCGCCCACTTGTAACCTACGTTCGGCAACGTCAGCCTCCTCATGAACTTTGGCATAGCCTGGCGTACTAAAAGTAATAGCAGCGCTTAATAGCAAAACGAATGTAAGTAGCGACTTGATAGGCATTTATGAAGGTGGCCTTTTAAAGCGGTTGTTTTACAGCGTGACGCAAATAGCCATTGCTGGCCACCAATTGTTTAGCCGCGTCGTCGGCATTAGCCCCCGTTAGCACCATTAAGATAGCCAGCTTTGCATTGTTGTTCGATGCTTTTAGCGCGGTAGCGGCGTCGTGTTCATTACATTCAGTGGCTTGCATCACAATGCGTAGGGCGCGGGCTTTTAGCTTTTCGTTAGTTGCGTTGACATCCACCATTAAGTTTTCAAAGGTTTTGCCCAGCTTGATCATGGTAGCGGTACTTATCATGTTAAGTACCAGCTTTTGCGCAGTGCCAGATTTCATTCTTGTTGAACCGGTAAGTGCCTCGGGGCCCACCACTGGGCAAATGGCAATATCGGCATGTTCAAATATGGCCGAGTTTGGGCTACAGGCTATAGCCGCAGTAGCCGCGCCAATAGATTGCGCATACGCAAGGGCGCCTGAAACATAAGGCGTGCGCCCACTTGCTGACAACCCAACCAGTGTGTCGTGTTGACTAAGCGTAATATTAATAACATCTTGCTTGCCGGCTTCTCGATTATCTTCTGCCCCTTCAACTGCGTGTAAAACCGCTCGTTCGCCGCCAGCAATAATGCCGATTACAACCCCATCTGGCACACTGAAGGTTGGCCGACATTCAGCTGCATCTAAAATACCTAGCCTGCCACTGGTGCCCGCGCCTATATAAATGAGTCGCCCGCCTTTTGCGATGCTTTGTGCAGCGGCGTTTACCACTTTGGCGATGGCAGGAATTTCGGTTGCCACACTTGGGGCAACTTTGGCGTCTTCATGATTAATTCGCGCCAGCATTCCTTCTGTGGAAAGGGTATCAATATCTACAGTATTGGGGTTTCGCCCTTCAGACACTACCCGTTCTAAATCTTTAGCGAGGTGGTGAATACTGCGTGATGAGTCGGTGGGCTGCATGGTGATACCTTACGAAAGACAATGGGAGTTAATTTGCTATACATTCATGCTGGAGGTCTTGGCTAGCATACTGAATTTGCATATATGTGTAAGAGCAAATTAACCATATTTACAACGCATTATAATGTGGCGAACCTGTAGCGTAAACCAGAGAGGCGCAAACCAACAAGGCGTGCTCCATAGGGCAAAAGATAACAGAAGCATAGTTCGTACGTGCGTTCATAAATTTGTGTACCGAGAATTCGATTTCATTCAACTCGTGATACACTCTGCCCCTATGCAAATACAAAGGATTATCTGTTTACTGTGAGCCGTCAAACCCAAGCCATTATTCACGCTGATGCTATTTTAAGTAACTTTAAACTATTAGCAGAATTAGCCCCTACAAGCCGTTCTATGGCGGTGGTAAAAGCAGATGCTTATGGGCATGGTGCAGTTAACGTTTCACGTATTCTACAACATGTATCCCCTCGGTTTGCAGTGGCAATTATTGAAGAAGCTATTGCACTTAGAGAGGCAGGGATAACAGCGCCTATCGTAGTGTTAGAAGGTGCACACCAAGCTAAAGAGTGCGCTATGGCTGCATCACATGGCTGTATTCTAGTAATGCACAATCAAGCGCAATTAGAATGGATGTTAGCCTGCCCTGAAGACCGTCGGCCTACTATTTGGCTAAAAGCCGACAGTGGTATGCATCGGTTGGGTTTCGTGCTGAACACGCTACCGAGTATTGTTAAGCAATATGCGTCGCTTATTACGCAAGATACCGTGCTAGTTACTCATTTAGCCTGTGCAGACGACACCAGTAACGACTTCACGCAGAAGCAACTTAGTGCGTTTTTACAGATAGCTACACAGTTAGCGCTTCCTGTCAGTATCGCTAATTCTCCGGCCACCATTGAATGGCCACAAAGCCGTGGCGATTGGAACCGCCTAGGCATTGCGGTTTACGGCGGCCAGCCAAATACGGCCAATGTGGCATTAGCCCCTACCATGACGTTACGTTCTAGTATTATTGCCCTTCGCGATGTGCCAAAAGGCGAGTCGGTTGGTTACGGTCAAAACTGGGTGGCGCAAAAAGATAGCCGCATTGCTACGGTAGGTATTGGTTATGCTGATGGTTACCCAAGACATTGCCCTAACGGTACGCCTGTTGCCGTAAACGGCGAGCGCGTTGGCCTAGCAGGGCGTGTGTCTATGGACATGATCACCATCGACGTTACCCATATTTCGAACGTTAACATTGGCGATAGGGTAGAACTTTGGGGTGAGAATGTACCTATTAACGAGGTGGCAGAAGCTGCCGGTAGCATAGATTACGAATTGTTAACCCGAGTATCAGCCCGTGTACCTCGCATAGTGAAATATCGCTAGTACTTACAGTAGTTTACATTCTTGTAAATGCGCTGATGAATGACCATTCACCGAAACAATGGGGTGTTTTTCACTCGCTTGTGCCTATACTAACGTCCCACTTTCAGTATTGAGATGAATATTTCATCTTCGACTGTTGTGGGTATATCACGTAAGTGAGGTTTGTATGCGTACTTCGTTTTCTCGCCCTAGGGTGAATCGAGGACTAGTAAGTCGACCGTTTAAGCCTGTGCAGAAAAAAGCAGTAGGGTAGCGACAAGGATACAAAGCGTTACGTTAGGAATAATATAAAAACCCGGCATTGATATGGCCGGGTTTTTTACGTTTAGCGCAGGCGAAAAATTAACAGACTAGTTGTTTTGAGCGTGTAGATTAGTGTTTACTGTTGCACACGACTGCACGCTAGGCCCCTTTTTTTCAGGCGACTTTTCACTCTCTTTATTCGCAGGTATATAACGTTCTGGGCGATGGTTTAACGAAATGACCATATTTAAGCAGAACGCGGCTAGAATCGAAATAAGCACTAAATGCCATGGAATAAAGAAAAGCCCGCAAAGCAGAATAACGCTGTCTACCGTAAGTTGAAATGTACCTGCGCGCACATTAAATCGAGACTGCAGGTAAAACGCTAAAATACCCAAGCCGCCTAAACTAGAGCTATGTCTGAACATAATCAGCATGCCCACGCCTATAAGCAAGCCACCAAAAATGGCAGCAAAAATAGGATCAATGCTAGAAATGTCGACGAAGGCTGGGATCTGCTCAGTTAAGACCGATACCGTGGTCACAGAAATAAACGTATTCAATGTGAAGCGCTTGCTGATGCGAGTCCAAGCAAGGGTATAAAAGGGCAAGTTAATTAGGAAAAATAGAACACCAAAGTCCATATCAATTGCGTAAGTCCCCAGCAATGCGATACCCGCAGCGCCACCCACCATCAAATCTTGAGACTGGAATAGAAATACACCAAATGCCACGAATAACCCGGCACTAACTAATGCAAAGATATCTTCGATAACACTGTGATTGGAGTTTTGCATAAGTGGCGATTCTTAGTTGATAAGACACGCTGTAATTATACGTTTACGCTGATAGGGTATACAGGGCTGTGGTTAGATAACATGCTTAGCTTAAAATCTATTGGTACGCACAGCTTTACGACTTTTAACCGCAGAGTAAACGGTAAGTTGCTGACTTGTAAATATTGCACTATTTCTGAGCGAAAAATGGGTTATTCCACCACTGAAAACACCACAATGTCTTGTCTGTTGAATTCAACACGGCAGTGCATGTAGCCGAAGTTTAGCGGGCTATAGGCCACTATTCGGCTACCAACCGCTAAAAATTCGGTATCCCATACCAGTAAATTGGTGGTATTTAATTGTCGTTCAACACTATTTTTCGATACCCCTGGCGTAAAGTTATCACATAAATAGATAACTTCTTTTCTGGCTTCAAGCCCATAAAACGCCGTTGCAATGAGTATCGCAATGGCTAATATAGCCACAATGTCGGTAATGATTGAACGCTTCATGGGGGACAAAACAAATCTCCAGAGGGTGTAGTTACACCTAATTAAGGTTGGCAGGCGCAGGCTGAAGTAAATCCCACTTATTGCCAAAACAATCTTTAAAAATAGCTACTGTACCGTAAGCTTCTTCTCGCGGCGTTTCTAAAAATTCAACGCCTTTATCACACATTGATTGATGATCGCGCCAAAAGTCATCGGTATGTAAAATCATAAAAACTTTACCCCCAGCTTGCTTTCCAATCATCGCTTTATCTTCGTCCGATTTAGCTTTAGCTAACAAGAGTGACGTCGCACTGCCTTTCGGTGTGACTAATACAAAGCGCGATCCTTCCCCTTTATCTCTGTCTTCGGTAAGTGAAAAATTAAGGGTTTGGGTGAAATAGGCAATAGCACTGTCGTAATTGTCTACAAGGAAGGTAATAGCTGAAATGTGATGCTGCATAGAATCTTGTTTTACGTAAATTTTGTGAAATATTACCGACTATTTAACGCAAATGAAATGTACTTCATCGACAAATGCGCTTTACATATTTCGTGTACGACAATGATCTTTTTGTAAGGTTCACTCTATATAATTTGTACTGAAGGAATATATATCACAGTAATGGTTTCCATGATGGAGTGCATCACATTGTGAGTAAATTGACATTAGGACAAGGAATGAACAGACAACTTCCACTACTTTCCTTAGCTGTACTTCTTGGTTGCAATACGCAAACAGTGAAGGCGGACGAACTGCCCTTTACCTTAAGCGGCCACGTGCGGGTTAACTATGGTCATCAAGACTGGCAGCTACCTGAGATAAGAGATGGATTCGAATTTGAATCTATTAAGTTAGGTGTCGCTGGCGAGTCAGATCAGTTTAGCTATAAAGCAGAATACCGATGGTACGAGAATACCGATTTCGACACTATTCGCTTTGCCGAACTTACCTACCATTGGGACGAATCGACCGACATTACCGCAGGTATCACCCAAACTCCTTTCGGCTTACAGCCCTTTGGTTCAAACAACTTCTGGTTTTCGGTAAATTACTACTTAGGCTTTGAAGATGACTATGAAGCCGGTATTAAGATAAATCATGATTACGGTAATTGGGACTTTCAAGCTGCTTACTTCATGAATGATGAATATAACGATGCCGCTGAATTTGGCCGTTACTCATTCGATGTGGCCGATGATGGTGAGTTTCGTAACCAAGAAGATGGGCAATACAACTTACGTGCAAACTATACCGCGAAGCTGCTGCCTAGGAGTACTACCGACATTGGTGTGTCTTACCAATATGGCGATATATTAAATTTAGATACACTAGAAGAGGGTGACATGACGGCTTACGCCGTTCACGTTCGTCATCAGCAAGGTGATTTTAAAGTAGAACTACAATACATTGATTACGAGTACGACTTAGCTGCACCGGAAGGCCAAGCGACCGATAGAATTTCGCTTTCTGCATTTACCTTTCCATTCTTAGCGGCTGCCGATGGGTCGACATATTCGGCGAATTTGGTGTATTCCGTACCTTATAAATTCACCCGTATTAACTCACTTACGTGTTATACCGAGTACAGTGTGGCGCAGGGTGACGAAGCGTCAGGCCGAGATTCATCGCAGTGGATAAATGGCTGTAGTTTTGGCTGGGACAAATTGTTTGTTTATGTAGATAGTATTCAAGGGAAAAATATGTGGTTTTCTGGCGGTCCAGGCGTGGGCTTAGACCTAGGTGGTCGACAAGAAACAACACACAGATTGAATATTAATTTAGGTATCTATTTCTAAGGGAAGATTATGCGTTTATTAGCTATTTTCACACTACTTTTGGCGTTAGTCCCACTGCAAAGCTGGGGGCATGCCTGGCTAAAAATTAAAATTGCTACCACTGAATATGCACCTTACACCTCTTCAGAGATGGAGCACAACGGCTATATTAACCACATTATTTCACAGGCTTTTTTAGAAACCGGAGTGGTGGTTGAATTTGTCTCAATGCCGTGGGATGAAGCGGTAGAAGCCACATTGAATGGCGAATTTGATGCAC
Source organism: uncultured Alteromonas sp. (assembly GCF_963976965.1). NCBI lineage: Bacteria > Pseudomonadati > Pseudomonadota > Gammaproteobacteria > Alteromonadales > Alteromonadaceae > Alteromonas > uncultured Alteromonas sp. Next base: position 8,782 of record NZ_CAXBMP010000005.1, on the reverse strand, counting down.
TGTCTTACGGTAATTTTGTGCGCGCTAGAGGCGAGAAATTCTGGCACAGCGACCCTATCACTGCCGAAAGCTTAGTCTTTTATGTAAATGCTAAGTCTGACATAGCGTCATGGTCGAGTTTTGACGAACTTAAAGACAAAAAAATGGGGGTGACAGAAGGCTATTTGTACAATAACGAGCTAGCGACTTATATTAAAAATACCCCAACAGTAACGACTTACGCTACAGACAAAGAGAATTTAGAGGCATTAGTAAGCGGTGAAATAGATTTATTTCCAATAGATGATCTTACTGGTTGGTACTTGCTTCAACGAGACTTTACAGCAGAGCAGCGCCAAGCGGTAATGACTATCGACCCGTTTATCTCTACCGTCACCACGCATTTACTGGTAGCAAAGGGGAGAAATGACGACAGGCTTCTTATTGAGCTTTTCAACAAAGGCTTAGAAGAACTGACATTAGAAGGGAAACTAACTCGCTTTAAACGGTTGTTAAAAGACGGTTTTTACCAAGATCCTAAAAAGCCGGTTAACTTCGACAGGCGCTAACGGTTTAGTACTTGCGACAATGCGATAACCGGTAAAGGCTATACCAGAGTTTTATTAAAAAAGAGAGCTTGCTCTCTTTTTTTGTGAGCTCAAAGTAAGGTAAAACATATATTTACTCTCTGTGTATACCAAAGATATAAGGAAAACTTTCAATGCACATATTTACTTCAGGCGTTGAGAATATGCTCAATGATTAGTCTGCCAATTGGTATTTTAACCAAGCTATAAGCATTGCCAAAGCGGCGGAAAACCAGCGAGAGAGCAGTAAATGTATACATGCAGTAGTATAAATGGGTGGCTAAACCCAGTTAAGAATGTTGCGTTTTATCTTTTTTTACCCTGCACTGTTGTGGCTGCCGCATTCGCGTTTTCCGCCAATGCCAATGCCAGCGCAGAGCCCATTCCAGAAGTAAGTGTTACGTCTAGCCCAAATATCAGCTCTGCTGACAGTTTGAAAATCAAAACATTGAAACCTCAGACCTTGAAAGCCCAGGCCCCCAGATTTGATATTAGTGGCTCTTATAGACTTAAATACGAACACCTCAATAACCCTATTTTTCCTTCATCCAGTGAAGATAGAGCCCAAGTAAATCGACGAGTTTCATCTCGCCTGTTAGTGAAAGCACAGGCTAATTGGGATGTGTTCAATGTAACTCTTGAGTTAGCCGACTCCCGCGTATGGCTAGATGATAATGACCCCACGTTAAAATCAGCGCAGGTGAATACGCTAGAGCCCTTACAGTTTTTCGCTCGTTATACGCCCCAAGACAGTCAATATTTAAAAGGTATTACGGCGGGACGAGTGACCTTTGATCATGGCAGTCGAAGGCTGATAGGACAAGGCGTGTACCGCAATACCAAAAATGCATTCGATGGGGTACTGGTAGATTATCAAGTTAGCGATTGGAACATCCGTGGTTTTTACTTGCTGCCAGTCAGTCGATTACCCAGCGACAGCGGGGCAGTGGCCGACGCAGAACGGGCTTTTGATAAAAGCTACAGTGAGCGTGAGTTCTTTGGTTTATATGTCACTTCACCAGATAAAAACGTGAAGCTTCACAGTTACTGGTTAAAAGAGGAAGACTCTGAAAAACTTGCCACGAAAAATCGTGACATATATACACTTGCCGTTGAGTACACCAAACCGTTTGCAGAGTTATGGAAAGCCAATATTGAAGTGATTGGGCAAACCGGCACGTCACACCAAACCGCAAGTGCAAGTGATACTACTGAGCTAGATGTAGAAAGCTGGATGGTGCACGCTAATTTGGGTAAAAAAATCACTGACTTTACCTTTCTAAGGGCGGAAATAGACGCGATTAGCGGCGACAATGATAGCGCAGATAATACCATTACCGACTTTGATAGCCTTTATGGTGTAAGACGTTTCGATTTTGGCCCAACAGATGTTTATCAGGCTATGCCCCGAAAAAACTTATACACAGTGGGCGCGAGAAGTGTGACCAAACCTTCGAAAGAACATAATATCATGGTGAGCTATAAGGCCATGTGGTATCAAAAAGCCCCAGAGTCTGTAGATAACTTCATTGGGCAACAGTTAGAAGCAAGATGGCGTTGGGAGGTAAAACCTTCACTTAGGCTAGCTATTGGTGCGGCTTATCTGCTGAAAGGCGACGGCTTCGAGCGAGGGGATTACCCTGATGATAGCCAATTTGTATTTACCGGCGCGCTATATACGTTTTAAATAAGTACTAATTCTTACTCATTTTAATCTAATACTGTTGGAAGCTCGCAATTTTGTGACGGGAATAGGTATACTCCGTAACCGCTTCTAGCAGTTTGCGATTAAGGGAAAAGATTGAGCGACAGTACTTCACTCACACATTATCAACGCTTCATGCGCATGGTGCAGTTACTTGGCCCAGGCGTTCTAATGGCCACTGCCGCCGTTGGCGGAAGCCATCTTGTTGCCTCCACCCAAGCTGGTGCGAAATTCGGTTGGCAGTTGGTGGTACTTATTCTGGCGGTTAACGTTTTAAAGTACCCTTTTTTCCGTGCAGGCGTTAGCTATACCATCAGTACTAGGCAAACCTTGCAGTTCGGTTACCATAAGATGGGTAAGGGTTATTTAATTGTGGCATTGTGCCTAAATGCCTTGGCTTCAGTGGTGAATGCCGCCGCACTTTTGTTATTTGCTGCAAGTTTGTTGTCTTATTTTTTGCCTTTCAATGTCTCTATTGCCATCGCGTCGGCCGCTATTTTAGGGGCTATACTGTTTATATTGCTAGCAGGGCATTTTGAAGCCCTTGAAGGGGTGGCAAAAGCCATCATGGGGGTGCTGGTGTTGGCTACCGTCGCTGCCTTTTGCGCCGCAGTGGTGAATTTAGAGCCTAGGCCACCTAGCTTTGAATCACCATCACCCTGGACGCTCGCGACCGTAGGGTTTTTAGTGGTCACTATGGGGTGGATGCCCGCACCAATAGAGATATCTAGCATCACGTCGTTATGGTTAAGGCGCCAGTGCCAAAACCAACCAGTAACGCCAAAAAATGCCTTGTTCGACTTTAACCTAGGTTATGCGGTGACCACCATTCTAGCCTTACTTTTTTTAGGCTTAGGCGCATTGGTATTACACGGAAGTGGCGAAACACTTGCAACAGGCGGTATAGGCTTTTCCCAGCAATTAGTTAGCCTTTACGCCAATACCATTGGCGATTGGGCACACTGGCTTATTGCCGTGGTAGCCTTTCTTTGTATATTCGGGTCGGCATTAACCGTTTATGATGGCTATGCCCGCGTGATTGCCGAAGCCATTTCGTTGGTATTACCAAAGAAAATGGCGCGTGACGCAGTATTCGTTCCCGTGCTACTGGCTATGGCAGCCATTAGTTTTAGTATCGTACTGTTTTTCAAATCTGCGCTGCTGGCCATGTTAGGCTTTGCTATGACACTGGCCTTTGTTACCACGCCCATGTTTGCATGGCTAAATCATCGTTTGGTAAAAAGTGCTTCGCTGCATGAAGATGCAAAAGCCAGCTGGTGGGTAACATTGCTTAGCTATGTAGGCTTGGTGTATTTGTTTGGCTTTTTACTGCTGTTTGTTTGGTGGAAGTGGGGCTAGGCTGGAACTTAGGTTTGGCTAAGACTGAGCTAGGCGCGGCAAGTTACGATGGCGTGCGTTTTGTGAAGGCAAGTGCAACTATCTTGTACAGTACGTAAAAGCCTACAGCAATGAAACTGCTGCAATAAATGGGCTTAACAAGAGCCAGCACAACACGTAAAGAACAAGCCCTTTCACCCCTATTTCAGACGCCCTAGCAAGTAAGTCTATAGCGCCTAATATAAGTGCCGTGGCGCAAATTAGGCCAACTACCACGGTGGTTATAATTAAAAGTGCGTTTTCCACGTTTAGGCTATCCTAGCTTCTTTTGCCAAAATAGCGCGTGGCCTTCACCTTCCGCCAGTTCATAGCTGGTAAAGCCAAACTTTTCATAGGCCGATTTTGCCACTGTGTTATTACTTAATACTTCTAAGGTAATCTTGCAGCAGCCTTTCTCTAGCGCTATTTCCTCTACTTTATCTAACATTTTTTGGCTAAGCCCTAAACCACGGAACGCTGGCAACACAGCGATATCGTGAGTATTAATAAGTGGTTTGCAGGCAAAAGTAGAAAATGCTTCAAAGCAATTTATTAGCCCAGCGGGTTTGCCGTCAACATAAGCAAGAATACTAAAGGCATGGGGTAGTGTAGAGAGTTTATCGACTAAGTTGTCGTAGGTATGTTTAGAAAGTGCCTCAGCGCCGCCCATAGGATCTTTCGCATATTCGTTTAGCAAATAAGGAATAGCTTGCTTATGTGCGTCGTCAAAATAATCTGCTTTTATGATTTCTATATTCATACATACCTTCACTTCTTTATATGACCCCAGCTTGATATAGATCCCACTTAAAATGAGAACCAATGCTGGAGGGTTTGCACTACCACTATTTTCTTTGTATCGGATTTACTTTGTTTCGGGTTTATCTTCTGCTTTCTTAACGCGGATATTCGCATCGCCTAACGCATGATTGTTTAACGACTTAATGGCCGCTTTAGCTTCACCTGGCTTAGGCATTTCTACAAATCCAAAGCCTTTAGAGGCACCGCTCTTTTCATCAACCACAATGGTGCAAGACTGCACAGAACCGAAAGCTTCGAATAAACTCGCAAGCTCTTCTTGTGTAGTTTGTCTGTCTAAATTACGTATTAATATTTTCATTTTGTTTCCTGTGCGCTCGACAAGGTAAGAAGAGGCTTGTTATACAGCAAAGCTAAAGCGATGTAGATAGGTTTCGTCATACTTACCGGCAGTAACTCAAATTAAAAGCACGTCAACGTGCGGGTTGGGTAGTTTGCCCCGATTGCCCTCTTTAATTTAGAAGGCATTGCGCTTTTTACCTTAGGGCGCATTACGCTCTGACGGTGCTGTTTTAAAATTTTGAATCACCTCATGAGGGTTAACATCTTCACTATGGCGCTTGGCTGCTTCTGCCCACCACATCAATTGATTCAAAGTACGAGTGAAGTAATCAAACCACGAAGACTGGTCTTCCCCTGAACACATCTCACCATTCTCTTCGAATACTTGTTGCGCCTTGGGAATATGAATCATAGCCGACACTGGCAAGCAGCCTAACTCAGACAAAAAAGTACGCATGCCTACCGCTGCCCGCATACCACCCCATTGCCCAGCTGAATAAGTGACAATAGCACTAGGCTTGTAAGCAAATAACGAGCTACCGAAGTGATTAAGCAAATTAGCAAGGGCAGGGCTCATAGAGTGATTGTACTCGGGGCTAACCATGACATAACCATCGCAATTGGCAATTTTCTCTGCCAATGTATTTAATTCTGCAGGCGCCTTACCTTTGGCATAGGCAAAATGGGGCTTAAAGATAGCGTCTAAGGGATAATCTAATGGGTCTATTAACTCCACTTCATGCTCGTCATAGCGAAGCTGCAAACAGGCCATTACCGCTTTTGCCACGCGCTCCCCAAGACGAGCGGGCCTAGGTGGCGTGCTATCCCGAACAGTGCCTAAAAAAATAAGAAACTTCATTGGTATGCTCCTTTTCCAAAACTATTCGATGTAGTTTACTAACACCGCTGGTGGAAACAATACTGATGTACTGAAGCGAAAATCGCAAATCATCGCAGCGAATATCCATTTTTGATTATCTTCTAAATCTTAATTCTGTTTCCAGAATAGCCGCATTTATTAACTAAATCAGGTGTAATAGATTATAGGCATAGGTTTGGGGCCCGGTTTGAAATACAACGCCTGGCCCCCATTTTGCCATTGGAGATAATTTATTATGACATTTACTCAATTACAGCAAGCACGTGCTTTAGATTTACCAAGCCGCGAGGCTATGCTTCATCGTGCGCCATCCGTGCAACAGTTTTGGAGTTCAAATAACGAGTTGCTTAGCAACGCGTGGAGCGAGTGGGAAGCCAGTGAAAAAGACAACCTATTCACCCTTGATGATTCTTTACTAGATGCCAAATTACGCAGCGCAGTCACGCAAGCGTGGGAAAATCCTGAAAAAGAAACAGAGGTGAAAGCGCTATTAGAAGAGGTATCACCTGACGTGTATCAATTCCAATTCTTCGACCCTGAAAGGCTGGTTGAGTTACGCGCCTATCTTGAAAAAGTGTGGGATGCCAAAATTGCACTAAGACCGCCGTACGGCATAGTATTAAATCGCCGTGGTGCCATGCTAGATAAGCGTTCAGAAGGTTATTTGGCTGCGCCAAGTTTCCAAGCGTTTTATCGCACTATGCTAGACACATATATGCGCCCTATCGCTCGATTGTTGTTTCCAGAAATTATGGGATACGACGCGCAAACCTTTGGCTTTTCAATTCATTATCAGCCAAATACCGATACGTCGATAAGACCGCATACCGACGCGTCAGCAGTAACGTTAAATATTAATCTAAACGTTCCGGGTGAAACATTTACGGGTTCGACAGTGGATTTTTATGATGTAAAAGCAGGGAAAGTAAACCCACTAACGTTTACGCCTGGCAGCGCTATGCTTCACCGTGGAAACGTACCGCATGCGGCACAGCCTATCACCAGTGGCGAAAGAACCAACTTCGTACTCTGGTTGTATGGTAATCGCGGTCAGATGCCACCACAAAGTGTAAAAAGCGTTGATGTTGATGCCCTTGAAAGGTGGACAGTACCATCTCAACCGCAAGATAAATTTGCGCCTTTTTAAGTGCGGTATCTATCAATAAGTAGCAGTAATAACGGGGGAGGGAGCCTCCGTTAATCTTGTTTCGAATTTAGCTTCTTTGCCGCCATCAACCCGACAATAAAAATGATAAAAATAACAAACCCAACTGAAATTAAAATATTGAGTAAAAAGTCCACAATAGCACCTTAATTTTTAAGTTATTGGCGAGCACACCGGCGCTCGCAGTGACAATATTTCTATTTATACCATCACTACGTGTGATTAGCCCATGTTGTTATCATATTGTTACTTGAACGAAGGCTGAGATATATGCTCGCTAGGGATGTATTAAAAGAAGTGTTTTATTTCCCTACAGCTTTTATGGTTTTACCTGAGAAGCGCTCTTTAACTATACATAGCGTTAAAAAGTCAGTAATGAATCTAGTTCAATTTCGCGAAAACATGCTTGTCGTAAAAACCTCCATTTTTATAAATGGCTTTTTTCAGTATAGCTTCTTCGCTAAAGCCTGATTTCAAAAGCAACTGCATAGAGGCGTGGTTACCCGCAAACACAGCGCCAAACAGTCTCACGATATTGGTATGGGTAAATACAAAGTCAGATATTTGCCGAATAGCCTCGGCTGTTATGCCCTTACGCCAATAGCGCTTATCAAGCCAATAGCCAACCTCACCAGAACGCTCGTATTCAAACTGCCCTCGATTAACGCCAATGCAACCAACTAAAACATCGTCGTAAGAAATGGCTTTAATGATGCCAGATTGACTGCCCTCATTAACCCACCAAGCCGCATCCTCTTTTGTATAAGGATTAGGGATTTTAGTAGAAAGAAACTTGGTGACCGCCTCATCATTTAAGATGTGCACTAACCTATCAATATCGTTTTGATTGAAGTCTCTCAGGGTAACCATTCTAATCCTTTCTATATTTCAATAACTCACCTAAGCAAAATTATCACTCTTTTTTAGCCCGATAGACGCCGAAGTGTAAGGCGTATTGACGTGTGCTCAAATGGTTTGCTCATGTGGTCATGTAAAACGTTGAGCGCGATGCTATACGGCTACTCACTAGCTGCATGTTTGGGAGGCATGAGATTCATAACACCAAGATAAATCCAACTACCTATCCATGTGAACAGGCCAAGAAAAAAAGTGACCAGACCCGCAATCCACATTGAGCGCTTTTGTTTTCGAGCTAGAAAAACAGACAGGATGGTTGGAGCGATGGAGAAAACTATTAAAACGATATAAATGAAATTTACACTAATATTCATGGAACATCCTTGCGTGAATATACAAAATAGCTATCTCAGTATAGAAATAACGTAAAAACCACGTACAACAATAAGAGCAATGCAGGAAATAGTACAATACCTTTTAGAATTGAAGCTCTCTTTTGTTGTTTCCAAAAGTATTGCTGCTTCCGCTTTTCAAAATCAGTTAACCAATAATGACAGTGTGGGCATTGGTTTTTGAGGTGCATTATCAATGCGCATTGAGGACATTTAGCTGAAGGCTTGTATGAACCATTCCCCCAAATTGTTGGTTTTTCAATACTCATAACTACCTTAGTGAGTATGAATGCAGGTGCATGTTATGACTTTCATTGCCCATTTTGAAAACCTTATTAGCAGTACTTTACTTACAATCTGTTTTAGAATACCCGTGTTAAACCCACTGAATTTTATATCCATGCTGTTTATAAAGTGGCATGTTACACACCCACGTTCTTTACCCGACCTTCCAATTTTTTAACGCAACGTACAAAAACAGAAACAGAAGTGACCCCAGCACAAATGATTCCGATTTGGGGAATGGATAGTTCAATAGCCCCTAATATGAATAGCCTCCCAATCGTTGAACCAACTACAAATACAGCAGCCAAAAACACTACGATAGCAGTAACTAACATTAACCACGTCGCAGTCTTTCCCCATTCAGGCATATTCTCTACTTCCTTAAAATTTACTTTACTACATAGACACAATGACTCCCTGTAAAAGTGCTAGCCCCCGCATTTTCGTGGGTTA